>JAJZFK010000018.1:0-8654 GCA_021805405.1 bacterium | reverse complement strand
AGCTGCAAAACACCATCTGCCGCAAAAAGAAGCTTACGGTATTCCGGCTGCACAACCGATTTGTAAAACAGCGCGCGTTCACCGGCGCTCAGGACTGCGGGCTGTGCCATGAGCGTGGTGAGATTTGCACGGAATGAGGGAAAACCAGTTACCAGTGCATTGGAATACTCCTGCTCACCAGGCTCCGTGATGTTGTGAGCTTCAAGGTTGCTCGCGGCAAGAAACCCCGTTGCAGCTCCCTTCGATTGAGCTATACCTTCGTTGCATGCCCCTGCCATACACAGACCCGCTGCGCCGTTAAGTTGAGAAAGCGCCTCTTTCATATGCTGTGCTGCAACGACCGAAGCGTAGTTATTTCGAAGGATACGGTCTATCGACAGCCCCAGATGAAAGAAGCTCGCAACAGCCCCGGCCATCACAGCTACCAGCATTACTACCAGCAACATGTGGCTTACCAGTAACTGTGTGCGCAGATTTTTCAACTCGTTCTCCTCGGATGCGCGCCGAATCGCCACATGGCACTCGGCTGCTACAACGCATCATCCTAGCTTTTACCGGCTGCTTTCAAACGCGCTATCGTGAGATTGAGCGCCAGCACATTAACCCTCGGCTCGCCAAGCAACCCGAAAGTGCGTCCATGGGTATTTTGAGCAATGGCTGCATCTACGGCGCTCAGCGTAAGCCCGGTAGCGCTCGCTACGCGTGCTCCCTGCAGCTTAGCGTTCGCGGGGCTAATGTCTGGATCAAGGCCGCTGGCTGAATAGGTAACCGCATCTGCAGGGAGCGGTGTTGACGCCGGTAACCCGTTCTCTTTGCGATACTCTACTGCTAATTGCGCGATGCCGGTGAAGCCTCCGGAGCCGCCCGTTGCAGGTGCCCCGTTAATGAGTTTGGCACTGGTTGGCCCAAGGTTGGTGCCGCCAGAATTAGAGGCGTCGTATCCGTTCCCGGCGGCCGAGGGTCGCGGGTGAAAATACCAAGGCGAAGTAAAACTCTGGCCGATTTGTCTCGCACCCACAACAGCCCCGTTGTATTTCACAAGGCTGCCATTGGCCTGGTTGGGAAACAACAAGTGGGCAAATAATGTAACGACGGCAGGGAACAGAAAGCCCGCGCCTATGGTGAACACTGCTGTTACAAGAATGGCCGGTTTTAATAATTTTAGCATGACTTACTCCTTTCACACCTAAGCGAGGTGTGCTAGTACCAGAAGCCGATCGATTATCCAGATAGAAGGGAATGGAACGAGTACACCACCCAGCCCATATATAAGCAGGTTTCGGCGTAGAACGGTCGCAGCGTTCATGGGCCGATACGGTACTCCGCGAAGGGCCAGCGGTATAAGTGCGATGATAATGATCGCGTTAAATATCACGGCGGCCAGGATTGCAGAGTGCGGGTTAGTAAGGTGCATGATATTAAGCGCGCCAAGTTCCGGGTACGTTGCCGCAAACATCGCGGGAATAATGGCAAAGTACTTTGCTACGTCGTTAGCAATGCTAAACGTGGTAAGTGCCCCGCGAGTCATAAGGAGCTGCTTTCCTATCTCCACAATCTCAATAAGCTTGGTAGGGTTGCTATCAAGATCGACCATATTTCCAGCCTCTTTTGCTGCCTGGGTTCCGGTGTTCATGGCTACGCCAACATCTGCCTGGGCAAGCGCGGGGGCATCATTTGTACCGTCACCCGTCATCGCAACAAGCCTTCCGCCTTCTTGTTCACGCCTTATAAGCGCCATTTTGTCTTCTGGTTTTGCCTCGGCCAAAAAATCGTCCACACCGGCTTCTCTGGCAATTGCCTGTGCAGTAAGCGGGTTATCCCCCGTAATCATTACGGTCTTGATTCCCATGGCACGCATCTGCTCAAACCGCTCCGCCATTCCGCCTTTTACAATATCCTTAAGGTGAATAACGCCTAGCGCGCGGTCGTTCACAGCAACTACCAATGGCGTACCGCCCGCGCTAGATATGCCAGCTGTAATGTCATCTAGCTGGCTAGAAATAGAACCACCCAGTTCCAGCACCCACCGCTTAACTGCCTCTGCCGCACCCTTACGCACCTGGGAGCCTGCAATGTTTACGCCGCTCATACGTGTTTGGGCAGTGAAAGGAATGAACTCCGCGTCCTCGTCGCCTAACTCGCGCCCCCTAAACCCGTACTTCTCCTTGGCGAGCACGACAATACTTCGCCCCTCAGGGGTTTCATCTGCCAGCGAGGACAACTGTGCCGCATCTGCAAGCTCCTCGGTACTAACGCCCGTCAGTGCAATAAACTCAACGGCCTGCCGGTTTCCTAGCGTTATCGTCCCTGTTTTATCTAGCAGCAGAGTGTTTACGTCACCTGCCGCTTCTACTGCCTTGCCCGACATTGCCAATACATTGTGCTGCATAACGCGGTCCATACCTGCTATGCCGATGGCCGAGAGCAGACCGCCAATCGTGGTAGGAATAAGGCATACTAGAAGCGCGGTAAGGACGGTAACACTTGGCACTGTGCCTGCGCCGGCGGCGCGAACACTGTAGACGGCGAAGGGCTCCAGCGTAACCACAGCGAACATGAAAACGATGGTGAGGCCCGCCAACAGGATGCTAAGGGCGATTTCGTTGGGTGTCTTCTGACGCTGCGCACCCTCGACCAGGGCAATCATCCTATCCAGGCAAGTCTCACCAGGATTAGAGGTGATGCGAATAACGATGCGGTCGGATAGAACGCGTGTACCACCGGTCACAGCATTACGGTCGCCGCCGCTCTCCCTTATCACCGGTGCGGACTCTCCCGTAATAGCTGATTCATCCACAGTGGCAATACCCTCAATAATCTCGCCGTCACCAGGGATGATATCGCCAGCTTCGCATACCACACGGTCATCTTTGCGCAGGCTCGCCGCTGGTGCAGCCTCCTCCCGGCCGTTCACCAGCTTGCGGGCAACAGTATGAGTGCGAGATTTGCGTAGTGTATCAGCCTGGGCCTTGCCACGGCCCTCCGCCATTGACTCAGCAAAATTGGCAAATAGTACAGTGAACCAGAGCCATAAGGACACCTGCCCTGTGAAAAGAGGGCTACCATGGTGGCCAATAATCTCGCTAAACCAGTACCCGGTAGTGAGCAGGCTGCCAACCCAAACTACAAACATAACGGGATTCTTGGCTACTGTAACCGGATTAAGCTTTATAAACGCATCCTTAAGCGCACGTACGCTTAGGTCTGGATCTAGAAGCGACAGCTTTTTCGACTTGTTAGGACTTCCATTTGTGGGTATCATATCTCTTCTAGGATTTGGTGATGGCGTAGTTGTTATTGACATTGCTTTGTTTCCACTAAAATAGTTTGCCGTGAATCATTTGTAGATGCTCGGCGATGGGGCCAAGGGCCATTGCAGGAAAGAACGTGAGCGCTCCTACCAGTACAACTGCACCAAGCAAGAGCACTACGAAGGTACCGGAGTCTGTTGGGAATGTACCGGCGGTTGCGGGTACCGGAACTTTTTTAACCATGCTGCCTGCAATCGCCAACAGTGGAATGATCATAAGAAATCGTCCGATGAGCATTGCCATTCCCAACGTCAGGTTGAAAAATGGTGTATTGGCGTTGATACCTGCAAATGCAGATCCGTTATTTCCGGTAGCCGACGTGAATGCGTAGAGGATCTCGCTGAAACCATGAGCACCCGCGTTGTTTACGTTGAACCAGGGATTGCCGCCAGGGTTCCAGTACCCGTGTGCGTTAAGGGGCATTACCACCGATAGTGCAGCAAACCCCAGTATGGATGCTGCCAGCACAAGAACAGCCAGCATTGCCATTTTCACCTCATACTGCTCTATCTTCTTACCAAGGTATTCGGGAGTGCGGCCAACCATAAGGCCAGCGATAAACACAGCGATGATGGCAAACATAAGCATTCCATACAGGCCCGCGCCAACGCCGCCAAATATGACCTCGCCGGTAAGAATGTTGCTAAGTGGCACGAGCCCGCCAATGGGAGTAAAGCTGTCGTGCATTGCATTCACCGCACCGCATGATGCATCGGTTGTGATCACTGCGAAGAGCGCAGAATCGCTAATTCCAAACCTTATCTCTTTACCCTCCATGTTACCGCCCGGCTGCCCGCCTGTAGGCTTCACCATCACGTTACAGGCCGCCACTGCAGGAATACCATGCTGCTCCGCAGTGGTACAAACAACTACGCCTACCAGGAACATAGCGCCCATGGCGGCGAATAAGGCCCACCCCTGGCGCTTGCTGCCCGCCATGCAGCCGAATGTAGCCGTTAGAGCTGCAGGAATGAGAAAGATCGAGAGCATCTGAATGAAGTTGGAAAGTGGCGTTGGATTCTCGTATGGGTGTGCAGAGTTAGCGTTGAAGAATCCGCCGCCGTTCGTCCCTAGCATCTTGATCGCTTCCTGCGAGGCAACTGGTCCCTCTGCTATCGTCTGCATCTGTCCATCAAGCGTCTTAGCATGTACGTAGGGCATAAAGTTTTGCGGTACGCCTTGCTGCACCAAAAAGAGTGCGTAGACCATGCAGAGAGGCAGCAGCACATAGAGTGTTGCGCGTACCATATCCACCCAGAAGCTGCCTAGCGACTTACCAGAGTGCCTTGTTAACCCGCGTACCAGGGCAATTGCAACTGCAATTCCACTCGCTGCCGACATCCAGTTATGTATGGCAAGGGATACCATGTTGGAGAAATACGATACTGCCTGTTCGGGTACGTAGGCCTGCCAGTTGGTGTTCGTAGTAAACGAAGCCGACGTGTTAAATGCGAGATCCGGAGACATTTGTGTGCCAGTGAAGTGCTGCGGATTCCACGGCAGGACACCCTGCAACCGCAATAACACGTACGTGAGAATCATACCGAGGAGACTGAACAGTAACAGCGCCGCTGCATAGACCTGCCAGCTCATCTCGTCGGTAGCCTGTACGCCGCACATTCGGTAGATCGCTCTCTCAACAGGCACCATAACGGGCGAAAGAACTGTCTTTTCGCCTTGAAACACCTTTGCCATGTAACGGCCAAGTAGAGGTGTGAGTGCGATTATTATCAGGCAATAGAGCGCAAGCTGCGCAATAGAATTTGTGGTCATTCGCTAGTCCTCAAAACTTCTCAGGTTTAAGCAAGGCGTAGAACAGGTAAACGGTTAACAGCCCTGCTGCAATAGCTGCGATGAGTGTACCAACCATGATCTCTAGCCTCCTTTACAGCCGCTGGCAGATGCGGACATATATGCCCGCTGCAACAAAAAAAAGCACGCCAACCCCCAGGTACAGTATGTCTTTCATCGTATATTGATCCTCTTCAGGTTTCTGGGTCGGCAAAACAAAAGGCCGGGAGTTAAGGCAACGCCATCGCTCCAGGCGACAGCATAATTGCACCTAAACTCCCGGCCTCTATGAACACTGGATATTTCACAGATTTGGTCTGTGGCGATCCCTTGTTGAATGGCTGCCGGCCCAACGGTATTGCAGGTTTGCACACAGAATTTCAGCGGCTATTCAGCCGACTGGTAATCCGTTGCCTACCAGGTATTCAACCAGTTTTTATCTTCTGCTCCAGGTCGATGTCGAGCACATAGACCTCTAACTGCTCGGCCTCGGCAACGTTAATATCGTAGTAGCTAAACTTCACAACACAATCCAGAATTGTAGAAATGGTATTTTCAATTTCTCGTTGTGCAATGGCACGCAGCTCCTGCCGCGAGCTTCTAATGAGCCGCCTGCCTTCCTCGGAGCCAGACAGATGAATCTCGGTGGGCGTAAATATGCCTGTGCTTCTTACCACAACAAGGCAGCCTGTGATATGTGCCCTAACGTCATGCGGCCCTCGCCCCTGTTGCTCACGATGAAACTTCACTACTGCATTTGCAACCTCGGCCTCGAGGGCGCCTCGCGTCATTCTGTTCATCCGTTAGTGTCCCACAACGAAAAAATGCCGGTAGTCATCAACATCCGTTAACACCACTGGTTCAACGAAGATTTCTGATTACCGGCCTACATCAGCACCAGGTTATTCACGGTAACCCGTTGCCACTGTCAACCATCTATGCAATTGTGTTACCATTCTATCACCTCCGTACTAATTTGTAAAGGGTTTCGCCATAAATATTTTCAAACGCGAATAGTTGCATGACTGGCACAGGCGTTGGTTTGGTGCGTATTGCGTGCAGGCATGCCGCCCGAGGAACACTCGCTATAGGCCCGTAAGCCGCACAATACCCACCATAGATGCACCGCTGGAACGCTATACTGGCTCGCAATCCTCATATAACAGACCCTGGCCCGGGAACGCGATGACCACACCAGATAATCTCGTTAGCGCGAGTGGGTGTGAATCCCCCCAACGAAGTTCATTCACCCGTAAATAATGCGCACGCGTGTATCATAATTACCACACGGTATCACTGTTTATGCGTGTTTTATGCAATTCATAATATTGTACGGAAGACAACAGGAGGGAATTGTGTTAAAGAGCTGCCCCCTTGCAGTAATGTTAACCTGTTTAGCGGCTGTAACTGGTCCGGCATTTGGCGCGCCACAAGCCAGTTCGCTTAACCTTGAAACCGCCACCCGAATGACCGATCATGTCGTTGTCAAACAGGTTGGCGAGGATGCCACATCCATCACATTTCAGCCGGGTGCATGGCCGCACCTGCTCTTTCAAGCTCCGTCGCCGTGGGATTGGTCGCACAGCGGCGGACTGCAGTTCACGATCACCAACCGCAGCAATTCGGCGGTTACATTCATGCTGCGTGTAGACGACGACGTTAACTCGGATGGCTACCACCATTGCCGCAGTGGCTCTGCCGTTGCACTACCGCATCAAACTGCCACATATACCATGGAATATCATCGAGATCCCATGGCATACGGTGTGAAAGGCCTGCCCTCTGCGCCGCACACCGTAGGAATTACCCCTGAAGGTGTTGGTTCGTTTAATCCTGCCCACATTGTGCAGTTTCAGATTTTCCTCAACCACCCGAAACATAGTCACACACTAATCCTCAGCGCTATGCACCTGGCACCGCCGCTATCCATGAAAGCTACGGTCGACAAATTTGGGCAGTACACTGGCGCAGATTGGCCTGGTAAAATTAAGAACACCGCGCAGTTAGCTGCATCGCGCCGCACTGAATACGCCTGGTTAGCGGCCCATCACACAGAACCGGATCGCGACAGCTACGGCGGCTGGTCCAGTGGACCAACGCTAGCCAAGACGGGCTTTTTTCATACCGCCTACTATCGCGGCAAATGGACACTGGTAGACCCAATTGGCCATCTCTTTCTCTCTTTCGGCACCGACTGTGTGCAGGATCAATACTCCACGTTCCTCACCGGCCGCCGTAATTGGTTCTCCAGCCTGCCAGCTGCCACTTCACCGCTTGCGCGTTTCTATGGCAAAAGCACCGCGTTTATGGGCCCTATTAAGGAGGGTACAACATTCGATTTCTTTCGAGCGAACCTCTATCGCAAATATGGGCCGAATTACCGAAAAATCTGGTTTGCACTGGCTATAGACAGGTTGCGAGCTTGGGGGTTCAACACCATTGGTAACTGGTCGGATCCTGCCTCGTACCAGGCACATCAGATGCCTTATGTAGTTACTATCGGCGTACCCCACAGTACATCGGTTAGCAGCGGTTCGGACTACTGGGGGCAGATGCCTGATCCATTTGACCCGCAATACGCCGTAAATGCTACTACAGCCATTCAGGCTGCGATGGCTCCTTACAAGAACGACCCATGGTGCCTGGGCGCATTTGTCGACAATGAGCTGAGTTGGGCCGGCCAGGGTGCCCAGGGCGACTATGGTCTTGCAATTGGTGCCATGCACGAAGCCGCCGCAGAATCTCCTGCAAAGCGCGCTTTCATTGCGCAATTGCACAACGAGTATGCTACCGTGGCTGCATTCAACGCCGCATGGGGTACACAGTTCGGTAACTGGGATGCACTTAACCCACCGTATGTTGTACCAGCGTCGCTGTCACCACGGGCAGTGAGTGACTGTAAAGCGTTCGTGAAGGCATTTGCAGATGAGTACTTCAAGGTAATCAGTACTGCCTTTCACCAGGCAGACCCCAACCACCTGTACCTCGGATGCCGGTTTGCATGGTTCGCCCGTGACGAGGTGAAGGAAGCAGCAAAATACTGTGACGTCGTGAGTTTCAATATATACCAACCGTCGATATCACCAAGTTCTTGGGAGTGGTTAAATGCGCTTCATAAACCCTGTATCATAGGAGAATTTCACTGCGGTGCGCTCGATCGTGGAATGTGGATGCCAGGGCTCGTTCTCACACCTAACCAGCAGGCGCGAGCCAATACCTTTGCAGGCTACATCCAATCTGTTGCAGAAAACCCTGCGTTTGTGGGTTGTCACTGGTTTCAGTTTGTGGACGAGCCACTAACGGGAAGAACCTGGGACGGCGAAAATTACAACATTGGATTCCTTTCGTGCACAGATTCGCCATATCGTGAGATGGTTGCCGCTGCGCATAAGGTATTTGCCCATGTGTACCAACTGCGCTTTCCAACAGTAGCGGCTGAAATCTCCAAAGCCACCGGTACCGGTGGGTTAGTAGCAAAGCAGGTTAGTTCTACCAGCACGAGCATGCCGGGTACGCGCTAATGTTCGGCGCACCAAAAAAAGCGAGCGTGCA
>JAJZFK010000090.1 GCA_021805405.1 bacterium | reverse complement strand
GAGATTACCACAACCGCTCATCCGTTCATCCACATTGAGAGGCGATTGCATAATTCTGCCCTAACGGCATCGCCTGCACCAAGGTGCAGGCGATGGAATTTACTATCACATGCTCGCTTAGAAAGCACTCTCTAGCTTAATGATTGTAGTACTTTTGGGCGAACGTGAGCGTACCCTGAGGATATCCGTTGCCCTGTAGAGCGTTGGAGCAGCAACCCGTGAAGTCCTTGTTATTAGGGTCACCGTCAGTGAATAGGCTCTGGTCTGCAGTCCACATGTTGGGAGGATTGGTAACACCCATCTGGCCGGGATCGCGTGATTGCATTGTTTGAGACGGCGTCATTGATTTGGTATGGCCGTCCATGAACTCAATATTAACATGCCCTTCGTGGCCAGCGAACATATTACCACTGGTGACATACTTAATGACGGTAGGCTGACCATTCGGCAGCGTCTGGCTGCTATCTGTGTACGTTGCCTGCGTGGTGGGCTGGTTATAGGTACCCGTGTTGTCGGTAACGTCAAACTCAGCAAACGCGAGCGAAGATTCCACGATACCAACGAGGTTAGAGGGAGCAACCATATCCGCCAGCGTTACCGACACTGAATCGCCATTGTTGGTGTCACCATAGGCAACAGACCTGCTGAATGCGCCTTTAAGCGATGACGAGTCGATTGCGTTCACGGCATAGCTAAGGTGCATACCCAGTGAGTCATCCCAAGCGGAGCTAGTGATGAGATTATTATTAGGGTTGGATGGGCACCTCACAACAGCGTTCGATTTATTGTATGGATAGGTTATGTACCACCAGGATGCGTTAAATACCCAGTTACCACCGTTATAGGCATCGTAGTACGCAAGAGGAGTGGTTTCGTCGTAGTCCTGGGTGTACATCTGAATGGCGAGACCAAGTTGGTTCATGTTAGATAGACAAGATGCCTGCCTGGCTTTTTCTCGTGCTTGTGCAAAAACGGGAAACAGAATGGCGGCCAATATGGCAATGATTGCTATAACGACCAGTAATTCAATTAAAGTAAATGCGCTGTGCCGCTGGGACCGCTTGATACTGCAATTCGAGAGCATGTAAATCCTCCGGGGTAAATGGTTAAAAAATGCCAGCCTAATGTTTTGGTGTGGTATCTCACCGTTCTGTAGCAGCGCCGCCACTTTAAAATTTCCTAGTGCGCCATTGCAAGTAGCGAATATTGTACCCAAATTGCCACAATCAACGATAGTTCAATCCCGGTATTCTAACCATAATTTACGGGTAAATCTAAGGTAACCCGGCATATTTACCTAGATACCACCATATGAAAATCACAGGGCAGACGATTTCATCTTCCATTCTACCCGCTAAAAACGATGCGTCGGTACCACCACGTTGCACCAGAGTTTGAGAACCTGCACGGGGAACTGCAGATTTAGTTACTACTTTATGTAAGCTTATGAAACAAATTACCATCTTCCCTGCGTCAAACCATTGTAACCACAGCGCACCGGGCAGGAACGCAAACGCTTCCTTGACACGAAATAAGCCAGGAGGTATAATCACTTCCAGTTGATGCCGGGTAGTGCAGCGGTAGCACAACTGACTCTGGATCAGTAGGTCGAGGGTTCGAATCCTTCCCCGGCAGTTTTCCGATAGTGGTTGCGTAATAACTGAAAGAGTGTGCAAGATATTTCGCTAATTCGTGAATATTCAGTCACATGCTTCCGCAAAATTTGTCCATAATCGCGTCTAATAAGTACCATCGATGGACAAATGTTATGCTATAATTGTTCAACATATCAGGAAGGCCTCAAACACTTTACCTCCTACTTAAGTGGCATGAGGATTTAGTTTAGGTGTATTGACCGGTATGATTTTCATCTTGAATCCCAGTAATTTCCGGATTAACCGATTAGTCCTGCTGCGGGATCACCACATTCTAACAGGAGTGCCCATTCTTCATGTCTGAAGTCGAGTATGGTACCTTTAAGCCTCTCACTGGCAGCGTTCAGCCTGAAGCAGTACGCGCTGCGGATACTGGAGCACGAACAGAGGGATCGCCCCTTCGCTCTCAGGAAGCATTCGATGCATACTGTCAACAGGTTCAGTTTCGTCTTGCTGAATACGCGGCTCAACGTACCCACTTTTTACGCGGCGCATTCGATCGTTTAACACGACTACTGCAAACTGCGCGAGCAGTTGAGGACAATAGTCTTTATAACGAATTGTGGCAAGTAAGAGTGGCAGTACGCGAATTATTAGAGTCGCTCTCCCAAGCATCAACTGTGACGACGCCTCAAACCGTGCAGTGGCAGCCAGCTCAGCCACCGGCACCAGTTCGCGCAACCGCGTTGCCAATAATGCCGCAAGTACACGAGGTTCGGGATGCACAGCCCGAACAGCTAACCGGAGCGCCAAGCCCACTGGCAATTCGCACTGCGAGTCCTTTAACTCCTAAAATTGATCCTGAAGTTGCCAGGTTACCGCGTCAGCCAATGCGACCACTTGTCGAAATTGAGGCCGAAGCAGTACAGTTGCGTGACCAGGTGAAGACATGGAATGAAACCTTCCCACTAAAGCGCGAAAGTGGCGAGCTCCATGTCCCTAATGCGTTACGATTACGAGGACTTGCGTGCAGAATGCGTAGGCTTGAGGAAGAGGCGGGCGATACTGAAGTAGTAGCTGTCACCGACCTTTCAAACGAGATCGACCAGTTGCGCGATCAGGCTGGAGATCATGAATACACCGTTTCTGCAGACCGCGAACTCGAGCATCATCCCACCGCGTTCCAGTGGGGAGAACTCGCCGAGCGTCATGAGGAGACTGCTCGTGCTCAGGAAGCCTTTGAGTGGTGGGTGGAGAACCGCGAGAGACTTACGGTTCAAGACGTGCAGCCACTAGCGGAATCTGTTGCTGCTATTCAACAGCGCTTTAATCGCCTTCTATTCAGGATTGGTGCCAGGGATCCATTCCAGCAGCAGCTGTTTGACGATCTTCGGATGTGGGCACGAGATGCGCAGTGTTATCTGTTTAGCTTACGGCCAAAGGTA
>JAJZFK010000470.1 GCA_021805405.1 bacterium | reverse complement strand
TCGTGAGGACCGCAACCAGTCTCGTTGGACGACGTGAGGGTGATGGCACGGATGTCGAATTGATAAACAGTGTCCTAAAGATTGCCCATGCGCAAACCGGGTTCCCGGACTACCCCCTTCCTGGAGATCACGTATGGGGTGTATACCTCGGAAAGATGACACGACAGAGTAAGGGTATGCTCACAACACTGCAACCACCGGCCTATGATTGGCGCCCAGGGCGTGGCCTACTATGCCACCCTGGCGACATACTTCAGTTCGCAAATGTGCTTGTTAGTTCGAATGATCATCGCATTCAGTACTCACTCGGCGAGCTTGCGGCTGTTGTTATTGCAGTTAGTCCACACGGCAGATACTGTCGGATCATTACGCAGGTAACCTCACACAAATCAGGAGTCATGGAATTCACCATATATCTACCGAATTTTTCAGCCGGCACTATTCGAGCATTTCGGCCAGTGAGCACCACAACATCCCAAAATACGACCAGTAAAAATCTAAACCAAAAACTCCTGCAATACTGTATCGACAAACTTGGCACACAGGTGAATGATGGACAGTGCGCGATGCTCGCGCAAACGGGACTCACGGAAATCGGTGCGGCAACGGGCTTTCGCGATGCCCCTAATAGCGGCGATTACGTATGGGGTGCCCTGGTCTGCACGATAACGGCGATGAACGGCAAACTCACAATCTCAGTGCCCAAAGGCAGCGCAGCGCCACGCCAGAATTTGCTCGAGGCCATTAAACCAGGAGATATCCTTCAGCTTTCAGGCGTGCATATAGTTGCGCGAAACCCCAATGCTATAGTTGGTGAGGACGCAACCCATCATACTTCCATCGTTGAGGATTTTTCGCCATCGGACGAAGTGTGCCACGTTCTGGAGCAAAACTCGGACGGTAAGCTGTATGTTACTCGCGGAGTGTACTACCTAGCGGGCGTGTACAATGGTACCATCCGCGTTTATCAACCTTTGCCCCGCTAGGAGCTACAGGATACATTCGCATAATACACGGCCGATCTCGCTTTGTGGTGAAGGTGTAAAAGGTACATGCCGCTTGGCGCCTTAACCCCGTGTCCGTTGCCCCACCGGTCACCATCAGACAACAGTAAAGAGATTACGCCGCCATTGTCGTCCGGGCTTCCAACACCTTCCAATTCTGCCTGCGCCACCATACCTGGCTGAACATGTTGGTTCTTAGGCACGCTACCACCATGAAAGGCAGTTTCTATTCCTCCTGGCGCAACTACATTGGCTGTAATCTACCGATGCCCCAATTCCTTCCCGATGCACGGGGTTAGTACCTCCGCAGCCCCTTTTCATCGCGCCATGCGCACTTAATCACAGCAGAGAAAACGAAGTAAGCTTCGATTAGAAATGAACAATAGTTCCACCATCCGTCTTCATCACCACCAGCCGTTGGATAGGTAATAACCGGCACTCAGATGTACATTAACCAGTTCATCAAACATCGGTTCAGTTGTTTTGGCATAGCCCTATTCACGCCAATTTCAACGGTGTTCACCAGATGGTTAATGTCGTTTAGCACAAACCTCTTCCTCAGTTCGACTCGTAACCTATCAACCAATGAAAATCGCGAACGAGGACGTGTTACCCACATCCAGTTGAATCGCGGATGCCTTGTCGTCAGCGCCTTGCCGCGAACTCACCCTAAAACAGACATTCGCCAATTCGTCCCCTTTGCTGCGGATTTTGTGGTACCAATTGCATACCATGCCAAAGTTTGTTGACCTTAGCGGCCTCATAATGCTAGAATGCAGTGGATGTAAGAGAAAGAATACAATGCATCAGGCATTATATTGAATTTCCAACGGAGGATACCTGTCATGACAGTAAGAGTAGGAATTAATGGCTTCGGGCGCATCGGTCGCCTCGCACTGCGCACAATTCTTGAGCGCAGCAGCGACGCCCTTGAGGTTGTAGCGATCAATGACCTTACAGATACAGCAACAAATGCTCACATGTTTCGTTACGACTCCACATACGGCCCGTTTACCGGCGAAGTAACCGCCGACGAGGGTACGTTTGCTGTAAACGGCAAGCCCATCACGGTATTTGCCGAGCGTAACCCTGGCGACATTTCGTGGGACAAAGCCGGAGTTGACATCGTCATCGAGTCGACTGGTCTCTTCACGGATGCCACTAAGGCTGTAGCCCACCGTGAGCACGGTGTAAAGAAAGTTGTAATCTCTGCCC
This sequence comes from bacterium, assembly GCA_021805405.1. Taxonomy (GTDB): domain Bacteria; phylum Armatimonadota; class Chthonomonadetes; order Chthonomonadales; family Chthonomonadaceae; genus JAJZFK01. The sequence goes on along the minus strand of JAJZFK010000470.1, from coordinate 828 downwards.
CCGCCAAAAATGAAGACATTACAATCGTACTCGGCGTGAACCAGGACAAGTATGATTCAGCCAAGCACCATGTAATTTCCAATGCGTCGTGCACAACAAACGGACTTGCCCCTGTAGCAAAATTCCTTAACGACCGCTTCGGAATTGAAAAGGGCCTTCTCACCACGGTGCATGCATACACAAACTCCCAGCGCCTGCAGGACACTGCCAGCAAGGACCTGCGCGACGCCCGCGCTGCCGCACAGAATATTGTGCCAGCCGGCACCGGTGCAGCGCGCGCCGTTGGCCTCGTCATCCCAGAGCTTAAAGGCAAATTTCACGGAATGGCATTCCGCGTGCCTACCCCCACCGTCTCAGTCGTCGACTTTACCGCCCTGCTTGCTCGTGACGCCTCCGTAGAGGAGATAAACGCCGTAGCAAAAGAGTACGCAGATGGGCCCATGAAGGGCATCCTACAGTATTGCGAACTGCCCCTTGTTTCCACAGACCTTAAGGGCAGCACGTTCTCGTCCATCTACTCCGCGATCGACACCGTGGCAGTAGGCGGTAACCTCGTGAAGGTAGTTGCGTGGTATGACAATGAATGGGGCTATGCCTGCAGGATTGCAGACATCACAAAGTTCATCGCTAGCCAGGGACTGTAAACGTGTAATTTTAAAGAGTGGCGTCCTCAACCGGGGACGCTGCTCTTTTGTTTTGTAGTTGTAATTTAGACGGGATATAATTGCTATGAATAAAAAGACCATTCGCGACATTGACGTTCGCGGCAAAAAGGTGCTCTGCAGGGTAGATTTCAACGTGCCGCAGGACGAAACCGGTGCGATCACC
>JAJZFK010000317.1 GCA_021805405.1 bacterium | reverse complement strand
GTTAAACGACGCAACTTCTACCTGGAAAAGATAGTATGACTTCCGATACAACAGCCCTCGTCTGGTTCCGGGGCGGTCTACGCCTAAGAGATAATCGCTGCCTTTATGAGGCACTTAAAGCAAACACTAAAGTGTACTGCTGCTTCATTCTGGACGACTTTTACATGCGTGGGCGCGATATTGGGCCCGCGCGTGCAGCCTTTCTGCTTGATACGCTGGCTGTGCTGGAAAATGACCTCACCGCTGCCGGAAGTGGTTTAATCCTTCGGTACGCAACCGATATACCAGGAGAGTGTGCGAAACTGGCACAAACGCTTGGGGCTGGGCGAGTGTACGCCCATAGAGACTACCTACCGTATCCCATCGCCCGGGATCATAAGGTAGCGCAGCTCCTTCAGGCCGATGGACGAGATCTCGTTCTACTAGATGACCAGTTGGCAGTACCGCCGGAGGACGTTAAAACCGAGGCAGGCACGCCTTACACCGTGTTTACGCCGTTCAAGCGCCGGTGGGAATCGACCTTGAAGTTCGAACCGCTTATGGAGACGACAGGCCTCTTTCATCATCTTGCACCTGTACCGCCCGGTCTCGCTCAACCAATTCCAGTACTTGCCGACTTTGGCCTTACACTTAGGCAGACCATCGAAACTGCCGGTGAACATGCCGCACAGCAGACACTCCACAAATTCGCATCGTTGGGATTAAATGGCTACAATGAGAACCGCGACATCGCAGCACTAGGCAACAGCACCTCTCGCCTTTCCGTCCACCTGAAGTGGGGAACCATATCCATTCGCGACTGTGTGCGCACTGCTCTCGCGAACGGTGCAGCTGGTGCACTTAAGTGGCTGGATGAACTAGCATGGCGCGATTTCTATTATCACATCGGCTTTCATTTTCCACATGTGTACAACGGACCAATGTTGCGTGAATATAGCGATTTCCCGTGGATTGATACTCCTGAACACTTTGACCGATGGAAGGAAGGTCGTACAGGTTATCCGTTTGTAGATGCCGGTATGCGGCAGCTGAATGCTACCGGCTGGATGCACAACCGGTTACGTCAGGTGACTGCCTCATACCTGTGCAAAGACCTATGCGTAGACTGGCAGCGAGGTGAGCAGTATTTCATGGAGATGCTTACCGACGGCGACTGGCCTAGCAACAATGGCGGTTGGCAATGGGTGGCGGGTTGCGGCACAGATCCGCGAAGGGCTACCCGAATTTTTAATCCCGTACTGCAGCAACAGCGCTATGACCCCGATTTCGCCTATGTTAAGCAGTGGGTACCCGAATGGGGTACCTCCTCATATCCTACCGTACCTGTTGTTGAACACGCGGAGGGTCGACGCCGATACCTGCAGATCTTTGGCGAAACTGCCGGTGCACGGCTTCAAATTCGCGCTAAGGGAAGCGCAGTGCCCCAAATCGATCAACCATCCCTATTTTAACCACAACAGCAAAAACACAACACAAAAAAGGGTCCGGCGTTACGCATAAGCGTAAGGCCGGACCCTTTTTGCCACATTATTGCACTACCACCCTAAAGGTAAGTGGACCCATTGCCTGGTGACATAATCTCCGAGCGTTAGAAACAGCAGGACGAGCCAGATGAACCCAATAGAGGCCCAGAACCAAGTCAACCTTGTACCGTACTTAACTCCCATGAAGATGAGCACGACCATAGCCGTCTTAACAACGGAAATTCCCAAGGCAACGATGATGTTGAACGGCCCGAGATCCACCCGGGATACCGCGAAGGTTAGCACCAGTAGCACCAGCAACGCTACATAAGTGGCAACGTACGTGCTGACTGGGGTTACGTGGTGATGCCCTGCACCAGAATCGTGATTGTGATTATCAGTATTTGCCATCACTGCTTTCCTATGAGATAAACAAGCGGGTAGAGAAATATCCATACTATGTCGACAAAGTGCCAATACAGACCCGCAAGTTCAACAGGCATGTAGTCGTCCACGGTAGGATGTCTGAAATATATCAGAAGCCACAGAGTTCCTAGCACAAAGATTCCTATGATGACGTGAAATCCATGCAGACCGGTCATCACAAAATAGAGGCTGAAGAATAGTTCACGCTTGTGCAGCGCCAACTGCTGCGGCTGATAATTCGCGGGAAATTCGTTCACACTAATTTTTGGCGATCCCAACGCAACCTGGGAGTTAGCGGAGAGGTCTCCTTGTACGGCTGAAGCTGTAACCGGCTGTTCCCAATGGAAATTAGGACCAGGGAAATGGTGCTCTCTAAATTCGGCAGAATACTCAACATACTTTACACAGAGAAAGCCAAAGGCACACATTATAGTGATAGCCAGAAAGAACAGCGTACGCGTGCGCTCACCTAGCATCTTACTGCGGACTGCCATGGCTGCCGTAAAGCTGGATGTGAGCAGTATAAATGTATTTGTAAGCCCCAACCATACGTTGAGTGCAGTATGAGCCTGTTCAAAGGCATCAGGATACACACTTCTGTACACGGTTAGTGCGACAAACAGTGCACCGAAAAACATGATTTCGGTAACCAGAAACGTCCACATACCTACAATGTAGATTTCGTTCTGCTGATCTATCTGTTCAAACTGGTGCGATAACCTCTGTGGAGCCACCGCGGGATGCTGAAGTTCCAGGCTCATTGATGCTCCTCATTGGAGATATTTGACTGCGGCTTCTCAACGTACTCCTGGTTATAAGGAATGGATGCCTCCACGTGGGAATAGTCACCCGCAAGTTCGGCCGCGTAAATTGCCTCGTAAGCATAGGCTTCCTCGGTAACGATCGGCACAGTCTCGAAATTGAACGAAGGTGGCGGAGAGGGAATCGTCCACTCCAATCCCTTGGCACCCCACGGGTTAGCAGGTGCAATGTCACCATATTTCAGAGACCATAGGAAATAGAATGCAGGTATGAGCATACCCACTGCTAGAACTGATGAGCCCGCCGTGGAAAGTATATTCCACATCTGAAACTCTGGTGGGTAGAAGTGATACCTTCGCGGCATCCCGTCAAATCCCAGTATAAACTGTGGGAAGAAGGTAAGGTTAAACCCAATGAACAGGATGAACGCTGAGAGCATTGCCCAGCCTTCCGGATACATCCTACCGGTAATCTTTGGCCACCAAAAGTGCAGCCCCGCCATATATCCGAAGATCGCACCACCAACCATAACATAGTGGAAGTGGGCAACCACAAAGTAAGTCATGTTAAGGTGGACATCCACGGCCAACGAAGCCAGGTATAGACCGGTCAACCCACCTATGGTGAAGAGGAGGATGAACCCGATGGCGAAAACGAGTGGTGCGGTAAGCCACACATTGCCTTTGTACAGTGTCGCCGACCAGTTGAACACCTTGATTGCGGACGGCACCGCTATGAGGAATGTAATGAGTGAGAACACCATGCCACTGTACATGGACTCACCCGTTACGAACATATGGTGGCCCCATACCAGGAAGCCCAACAGCGCAATGGCCATACTTGAAAAAGCCACAAATTCGTAACCGAATATACGCTTGCGAGCGAAACAGGCTATGACCTCACTGATAATGCCCATTGATGGCAAAATCATGATATAGACAGCGGGGTGGGAATAGAACCAGAAAAGATGCTCAAACAGAATAGGATCACCGCCACACGCCGGGTTAAATACACAAACCCCAAATACGCGCTCCAGCACTACCATCAACAGGGTAATTGCAACCACAGGCGTGCCGAGAACAATGATAATGCTCGTAGCGTACATAGCCCAAACAAACAACGGAAGCCGGAACCATGTAAGACCTGGAGCACGCATCTTGTGAACCGTCACAAGGAAATTAATGCCGGTAGCAATCGACGAAAAGCCAGCGATAAATACGCCTACTATTACGGCGACCACATTTGTATTCGCGTACACCGAACTATAGGGCTCGTAAAACGTCCAACCGGTGTCGATACCACCAAACATGATGGCACCCATCACCAGCACCGCACCAAACATAAACAGATACCAGCTTAATAGGTTTAACCTTGGGAAAGCCAGATCGCGCGCGCCAATCATTATGGGCAGCAGAAAGTTACCCAATGTAGCCGGAATAGACGGCACCAGGAAAAAGAAGACCATGATGATGCCGTGGGCCGAGAAGAGTTTGTTGTACGTCTCGGACGAGAAGAACGTATCGTGAGGCCTTACCAGTGCGATTCGTATGCCAGCAGCTGCTAGGCCTCCGAACAGGAACATCACCGAGATTGAGATCATGTAGAGAACTGCAATCCTCTTGTGATCCGCTGTAAGCAGCCACGACGATACCGTGTGCTTAATATTCAGATAATTTTCGCGGGCACGGGCGCGCCCATCAGAACCAAGGGCACCCGGATTAAGCGGTATGCTGCTCATCTGCTCTGGCCTTTCGTTGCTAATGACGAACTGTGGTTAACCGCCGGCTTCGATGCGAGGGGCTTTAGCGCAACTGTCGAAGTTGAATTATTGCCCACCACAGGTGCCGCATGCTGCGAGTTACCCAGTGACTTAATATATGAAATAAGGTCTAGAAGGTTTTCCTCAGAGATCTGACCGTCGCCAGAGCCTACGGGGAAACCGCTCATTATGGCCGGCCATCCTGCGATACGTTGTGCCTGCGGGTTGATGATTGCCGTACGGAGGAAGTTATCATCAACGGTAGCGGACTGACCATTAGCGAGTGTAACGGTTGTTCCAAATAATCCGTTCATAGATGGACCATGGACATTGTCCTGCGCACCGTGGCACTGAGCGCACCCGTATTTTTCAAACAGGTCGTGGCCTATTTCCGTCGTGGTTTCTGTTTCTTTTAAAGTTTGTGATCCACCATTCGACTTCCACTGTGCATAGTCCTGCGGCGACATAACATAAACGTAGCCACCCATTTCAGAGTGATTGGTGCCGCAGTATTCGCTGCAGAACAGGTAGTATTTTCCAATCTTGTTCGGCCGAAACCAGACAGTGTTGTAGCGACCGGGGAGACAGTCGCGCTTCAACCTGAACGCCGGTACATAGAAGCCATGAATAACATCCTGGGATATCATTGTAACCTTAACAGCCTTACCCACCGGGATATGGAGTTCATTGTTTTCACGAATGCCGCTATTGACATGTTGAAAATGCCACATCCACCGTTTGCCAATCAGAAAAATTTCGGAGGCATTTGCAGGTGGATCGCCGTAAATCCGGGAGTAAGGAATTGCTGACCAGCCGTAGATCCACAAGCCCAGCAACATCGGGATTATAGACCAGGTTAGCTCCATGTACAGGTTGCCCGTAGAAGGGTTTTTTCGGCTTACCTTCGTGCCACGCCGATACCGAACGGCGAACACGAGCAGCATCAGCGTGACAATACCCGTAAAAATAACGGTCAATGCCACGAGTGTAAAGTATATATCATCTATACTCACAGCATAATTGCTCGCTGTTTGCGGCATTATAGGAAAATTCATAGATCCAAAGCTCCCAGTTTAGACGGCATGAGGTGTACCGCTGTTGTTATCGATTACAGACCGACCTCGAAGCCGACGAATACGCCGCTCTAGAAATAGCAAGCCTGTTACGCCTAACACGATCACTACTACTGTAGCGGAACAGGCTATAAACAGAAGACGCTGCAGCACTAGCCCATAGTGACCCGTGGCTGGGTTCCACGTACAGCAAAATGAGAGTATCTGCTGAACGACGGTACCTACCTTATTGTCTCCCGCTTTTGTTAACGCGATCTGCAAGTCTTTAGAATTGTAATCCGTTCCGTAGAAATATCGAAAAATCCTGCCCCTTGGGGTAAGTACTACAATACCGGTAGGATGGTTAAATGCCTGATTCTTCAGGTCCTGTACCCAGTGATATCCTATGGCATGCCCCAGGGTTACAATGTTAGTTTCATCCCCAGTAAAGAAATGCCATGCGCTTGATACACCCGGAACCTTGGTCTGTTCCGTATAGTATGATTTCAACTGTGCTGCCAGGATTGGTGTCTCGCTCGGATTGATCGACACCGTTAGAATCTGGTAATCTTTGCCCGGCCGCAGGTGCATAGCATCAATATCACTCACTAGCGCATGCATCTCCAAGGTGCACCCTGCTTTACACTTATAAAACGGCATAAGAACGATAGATGGAACTCTGCCGTTTATAAACTGTGAGAGTTTGGCCGTTGAACCGGTTGCACGCGTGAACGTAAGGTCGAGTGGAACGTGGTGGTTAACAAGCTGTGTAAATCCGATGTGCGACTCCACTTGCGCAGCAGAGAGGTTGTTAAACGATACCTGTGCCCTGCACAGCACCGGGCATCCACTGCTTACCCCTATCGCTGTTATAAGCAACAACGCCCTTATGATTTTTAATCTCAAGCTCACCATGTTCTGCCTGAACTTTCACCGGTACATATCCGTACCGAAAACGCATCTTGAGCACCCACGCAGCTAAACCGTAACCGTTGGCGGCTTTTTGCGTCCGCTGACTTCCTTAAAAAGGGACAGACCAATAAATCCTGCGACCAACACTGCAGTAAGGCACCCGCTGGTGACAATAAGGTCCTGCAACAACCGCCCGATGCGCCCCGTCGCGCTCTTGTAGCCATAACAGTAGGTGATCATCTGCTCGGTGGGAATACCCCGTTTACCGTCGGCGGCTGCCTTGATAGAAGACTGCAGGTATGTTGACATAAATTGAGTACCGTAAATGTACCGGTAAATACGACCGTTCCCTGTTGTTATGATAACACCGGTGGGATTGTTAAAATTCCGTTTTGCAGCATCCTGCACGAAATGTACCCCCAGGTTACCCGCCAGAAGAACAACGTTCTTTTCGTCGCCCACTAATGTGTGCCAGCCAGTTAGAAGCTTACTGCTCACAGGTATACCCTGCCACGCTCTTGCCGCAGCGCTCCGCGCCTCCTCTGGTGTATCGTGCGGTGATAGGCTAACCGTAACAACCTGGAAATCTTTTCCTAACACCAGCTGCATATTAGATACCGCTAGCGCTAGCCCGTGCATTTCTGCGGCACAGTCCAACTTGCATTTGTACGATGGCATCATAAATACCACCGGTTCGTGAGCAGAAAAGTAATGACCTAGGGTCACCTTGTCTCCGGTGGAATTGGTAAACGACAGATTGGGTGGTACCACTTTGTTCAACCGATCATCAAAGTGGGCATCCACGGCCGGCGTCATGTACGATCCCTCGTTCAGGTTTATCTGAGCGTGAGCGGCAGGTGCCAACATCAGGCACTCTGCAATTGACAGGGCGCAGACTAGCCAACGCTTACAGTTTAAGATCCCCTCCATAACACGCCTACCTTTTACCGCTGCTCGCTTGCCCAGGTCTTGCAACCATGTTTTGAACCTGGCCGGTGTTGGCAGATAATCCATTAACTGGGTGCTTCGTCGAAGGAGTAGCGCTAGTCGACGAAACCTGACCCGACATAAATGACGGCTCGTTTGGACCGTCCTGATCTGGCGTTGCGGGAACTTGTCGGGTAGGTAAACCCTCCTGATCCACGATAACCATCGCCCTTGAGATTGGTATGTGCAGGTGATGTGCCGGGCCAACCCAATAGGTGTGCGACTGTTGGTACTCCTCGTCACGGAACTGGCGTATATCCATAGTAGGGTTCGCCTGAACAACCGGTGACGCTGGCAGCGGCCTGAAAACCTGCCGTGGTAGCTGCGCCTCTTTGTGGTAGGGCGAGACACCTTGGTCCAGGTACCAAACGCCATATCCAATGACGGATGCGGCAAAAATAAACACTGCCATAAAGAACAGGATAGGAAGCAGTTTTATTGGGTCTAGATCACGAGTTTCGTAGCCCTTGCTTGGATCTAGAAGCGGATCAGGTCCATTATGGCTAGTGTGCATGTTCTAATACCTCCAGCAACTGCGGATCTAGCTCAGGAACGAGAGTACCGCGCTTAAAGTTTCTTACGAATAGTGCTAACCACACTCCACCAATAAGCAGAAATGCCCCGATGTACGACACCAAGCCCTGAAACTGTACCATCAGTCCCGAGTCTGCACCGCGCCAATTATGAAACATTGGGATAACGTTCCACGACACTTCCACGATCCTGGTGGTAAAAATCAGGATTGCCGCATTGCGTAACATGTTCGGTCGGCGCTTGAGCCTGGAGGACAGCAGAAGTAGAAATGGCAGGAAGAACTGGCAAATGACGATCATGCTTGTTACCCAGGCAAAAGTACCTGCGTTTCTTGCAATGTAGAACGATACCTCTTCTGGAAGGTTGCCCGACCAAGTAATCAGGTACTGCGAAATGGAGAAATAGGCCCACACCATAGTCATCATGAGCAACAGGTTTCCCCAGTCGCGCGTCGTCTGCTTTGTAACCAGTTCCTCATACGGCTGTACCTTGTCAATTGCCATCTGGGTGACGAGTATCACTGCGAACGTCATTGCCGCCAACCCGGAACCAATCAGGAAAAGAAAGCCATAGATAGTCGAGTACCAGTGGGGATCAAGTGACATCACCCAGTCCGTTATGCCAATCGTGATCGCGAGTACCATAACGAGAAACCCAGGAGCGGCCAGGGATGCGCGCGATGTAGCCACCTGAAGCCGACGCCTTGTCTCTGGATGAGTATCCTGCACTTTGCCAAGCCGCGTAAGCCACGAAAGGAAAACCATGAAGGTTAAAAATATGGTGAACACACGTACTGTGATGAAGGGTGTATTGAACCAGTGCGCACGGTATCGTAGTATTGGATCGCTTGCTACCATCGCAGGATGTGCCCAAGGGAACAGGTGGTGTGTAGCAGCAGCCGCAATGATTGGGATAAATAGAAAAGCAAGGAGTGGAAAGTTCCACGCACCTGCCTCAAATATCCTGAACACCGGACGGCACCACTGAGCACGAACCATTAGACTAAGCAGCATGAGCCCGAAACACCCGGTGCTTAGGCTCATCCAGAAAATCCATCCATTTATCCACGCGTGATAGAACTGAGAAACGCCAGCAGACGCGCCGACGGCAAGGAATGCGACCCCAATGACAGCAAGTATTGGCCCCACTGCACCAATTCGGTTAATTAATTTTGGAAATACCATACCGCTATCCATTCGTAGAGTTCTCCTGTGTCGTGGTGCCCGCGGCACTCCCGCCAATGGGAGCAGGAGTTGTACTAGCCGCTGTTCCACCCATCTGCTGCAGCAAATTGCTTTTATCACCAGAGTTAGCTGGAATATCCGCGGGCTTTGCATCGGCACTTCTTTGTAGCACTCTAATGTAAGCTACAATCCGCCACCTATCATCCGGTGTTATACGAGATGCGTAGGAGTACATAACTCCATAGCCGTTAGTCATCACGTCGTAAAAGTGACCAATCGGCATGTCACGAAGTCGCTTGGTAAGATACGACGCTGGTGGCTTCCTTAGCGATAAACCACGAAGCGCGATCATGCCCTTACCGTTGCCTAAAACTCCGTGGCACGGGCTGCAGAAGATATCATAACGTTGCTGACCACGTTGGAGATCGGCCATGCCAATCTTGAATGGAAAACGCGTAACAAGCCTACCTGGAATAAGCTTACCGTCTACAATACGAGTACCAACATACCCGGTATATCGCCCCTCATCTGTCCAGAAGTGCGACTGGTCAACCGTATGAGGCACCGGCATTCGATCGGCCGATCCATTGCCAAAGAACGATGACTGATCAAAAGGTCGCACCTTAGGCTGGTTCCACATATCCTCATGGCAGCCAGCGAGAAGCGCCAAACATACCACTGTCGCTCCTGCTAGAACCGTTCTCATTAAATGATTGTTAGACGGCATGTAACTCACTTCTCCACCTCAGAGACCAGCTGCGCCCCTAAATTCTCAAGAAACTGGGTTGTCTCTTCGGCATCATATTTCCCATCCCGTGCTTCAATACACAGGAAGAACAGATCAGAGGATGCACGTTCAAACCGAGGTGTATTGAATATAGAGTGATGGTACCGTGGCAGCCCATTAAGGATAAGCATCGATAGGCCCGCAGTGAAAGCTGCGAATAGGATGGTGAGCTCGTAGGCTACCGGTATAAAGTTTGGCCAGCTGAAGTACGGCTTGCCACCAATATTAAACGGATAGTTTACCGCTGCAGTCCAACTTTCCAGACCGAAGCCGGTCGCACAACCGATCACTCCCATGATAAAAACAGCCCACGGAAGGCGTGGATCATCATGTCCCATAACCTCGCTCAAACCATGCACCGGGAACGGCGAATAGGCTTCCATCTTTCGATAACCGGCTTCCCGAGCTGCCTCAGCTCCGCGAAGAAGGGTGTCCGGCGAATCGAACTCCGCTACCAGGCCATAAATATTACTCATATGTATCAGTCACCTTGTTCTATGGTTGGTGTAACGCCTACTCAGCGGCTTCCGTTGCTAAACCTAGCTGACCGTCATGTCCTTCTTCATCGTGTGTACCATGGCCATGGCCCATCTTTTTGTGAACGAGTTCACGCATTTCAAAGATGTTGATCATTGGCATAACCCTCACAAACATAAAGAACAGGAAGATGAACTGCCCTATCGTACCCACATACATCAATATGTCCCATATAGTGGGTTTAAAGTAACCCCAACTGGACGGCAGGTAATCACGTGTAAGGCTGACCACAACGATTACATAGCGCTCCAGCCACATACCAATGCTCACGACTACGGAAATAAAGAACAATGCTGCATTACTGTAACGAACCTTAGGTATCCACAGTGCTTGCGGAATGACACCGTTACAAATAATGAGGAACCAGTACGCAGCGCCATAAGGACCAAACTGACGGAATTCCATCATGCGAATTTCAATATGGTTGCCGCTAAGATAACCATAGAAGCACTCCATCGCATAGCCATACACTACTATAAGGCCGGAGGTGAGCATCATCTTAGCACACCAGTCCATATGCTTTTGAGTGATAAATTCCTCCAGGTGGTACCACTTTCGAAGGGGAACTGCAAGAATGATTACCATTGCAAACCCAGCATACAGCGCACCAGCAACAAAGTACGGAGGGAAGATGGTAGCATGCCACCCTGGCACGATTCCGATTGAGAAGTCGAAACTAATGATAGAGTGCACTGATAGTACGAGCGGTGTGGAAAGACCCGCCAAAATGAGCGACGCGATTTCGTACCGGTTCCAGTGCTCGGATGCACCGCGCCATCCTAACGCGAGTACCCCGTAAGTCTTCTTAACCACCATGTTTTCGCTTCGGTCGCGCAACGTGGCGAAATCGGGTATCAAGCCGACGAACCAGAACAGGATAGAAACAGAAGCGTATGTGGATACTGCGAAAACGTCCCACAACAGGGGGCTTCTCCACTGCGGCCACATTCCAAGGATGTTTGGGTATGGGAACAGCCAGTACGCACACCATGGGCGCCCGGTGTGGAAGATAGGATAAATACCGGCGCAGGCAACAGCAAAGATGGTCATTGCTTCGGCAAACCGGTTGATAGACGCGCGCCAGTTTTGCCGCATCAGCAGCAGGAACGCCGAAATCAACGTACCGGCATGGCCGATACCAATCCACCAAACGAAGTTAATGATTGCCCAGCCCCAACCTACTGGCTGGTTAATTCCCCATATTCCAACACCATAGAGCAGAAGCTTGGTGAGTGCCAGACCCAACAGGTTATACAATATAAAGCCGATACCCAGCATGATCCACCAAGGTAGCTTGTGCTTGTCCTGCCGTAACACAATAGAGGCAAGATGCTCAGTTACCGACTCAAACGTCTGCTCGCCTTCCATTAACCCAGCAACGGATGGATCTACTGGCCCGCTGCTAGACGAAGTATGGAGGGAATTATCCATTGTGCTGCTCCGTGCCGCCACTTAAAGACGGATTTGGGTTGGTGACCCGCGCAAGATAAGTTAGCCGTGGCCGAGTATTGAGATCGGCAAGGAGGCCATAGTCTTGCGGCTGCGATTTAAGCTGTGATACCTTGGAATTTGGATCGTTGATATTGCCAAACACCACGGCTTCAACTGGGCAAACCTGCTGGCATGCAGTACGGATTTCACCATCTGCAATTGGCCGGTTTTCAATTTTTGCAGTCTGTCGGGCTTTGTTGATCCTCTGGATACAAAACTCGCACTTTTCCATAACGCCGCGGCTACGCACCGTGACCTCAGGATTGTAAACCATCTCCAACGTAGTCATGGGCCGTCCAAACCTATCGCGGCTAAAGTGGTTGTTGTAGTTAAGGAAGTTAAATCGTCGAACTTTGTAAGGACAGTTGTTTGAGCAGTACCTTGTGCCAATACAACGGTTGTAGACCATCTGGTTGATACCCTCAACACTGTGCATGGTAGCGGCTGCAGGACACACTGGCTCGCAGGGTGCCTGCTCGCACTGCATGCAGGTGAGA
>JAJZFK010000134.1 GCA_021805405.1 bacterium | reverse complement strand
CGGGCTGGCGCCGGCCAACGGCAGCATCGAGCGCTATCGACTGCAGGAGTGGTTGAACTTCATCTCCACCGAACTGCACAAGCAGTTCAGCCCGCTGTTCAACCCCCAGTTCCCTGACTCCGTCAAGGACCTGCAAAAGCAGCGCCTGCAGTCGCGCTTCGACTACCTTGCCGAGACCCTGTCGCGTCAGGACTACCTGATGGGCGCGCGCTTCACGGTGGCCGATGCCTATCTGTTCACGGTGCTGACGAGTGCCCGGATGTCGGAACCTGCTGATTCCTCAACAAATTCTTGTACCAGGAAGTTAGGAGTCGTCGCGTCAACATGAAGGCATGCAGCCAGGTTTATTGGGCCGTATGGATTATGAGGAGCCAACGCACGGTACTCCACTTCTGCCATAGCGCCAATAGCACGGGTCTCCTGAATTCCCCCGCAGATGCATGGATCTGGCTGTAGGACCGCTGCCGAGCGTTCCTTCAGGATTTCCCGGAATCCCCACTTAGTGAATAACCGTTCGCCTGTGGCAACAGGGGTTTTAAACTGACGGCATACATCAAGCAGTGCATCGCTATTTTCGGGCAGTACAGGTTCTTCTATAAACATAGGGTGAAACTCGCGCATCGCATCTTCCATCCAGATTGCCATTGTTGGGCTCACCCTACCGTGAAAGTCTAATAGAATGTCCACACCATTACCAACTGCCTCACGTACTGCTGCCACTCGTGAGGCGGCCTCGTGTACGACACTGTAATGGTCCACAATATGAACCTGTTCGAACGGGCAGAATTTGAGTGCGGTGAAGCCGCGAGCTACCGCGGATTTTGCGCTTTCCGCTAACTGGGCGGGGCTCGCCCCGTTCGCGCGGGTGTACATACGTAAGCGATCGCGCACTGAGCCTCCAAGCAGCTGCCATACCGGCACGTTAAGCGATTTACCCAGAATGTCCCACATCGCCATCTCTACCCCCGAAATTGCAGCACAAAGAATCGGACCGCCGCGCCAGAATGCTCCACGATATAGCACCTGCCAGTGATGCGTGATCCTCCTGGGATCTTCTCCGATAAGCGCGTCCTCAAAGCTGCGTACAGCTTCCATCACTACCTGTGCTTTATCACCTAGCGACTCGCCCCAGCCCGAAAGCCCGTTATCAGTGGTGATTTTTACAAGTACCCACCGTGGTTTTACCGCAAATACATTCAGTGAGGTGATCTTCACAGGGCGGCCTCCACTCCATAGAGATCGTCTACAAAAGACTGCGCCTCTAATGGGCGGCCTGTAGCAACGCGAATCCATTCGTCCCAACGATGCGACGCTCCGCTCTTAAACACGTTCTGATTCAAGAAGGCACCAAGCGCTGGTGAGAGGTCAATCTTGCCAGGAGCCGTTCCGATATGATTTGTTGCGGCCCGGGTAATCTGAGAGGCAGCCATGTCACCCAGCAGATAGTTATGATAGTAAGCCGGTGACGATGCCAGGTGAATTTTGGCGGCCCAGTCAGGTTCATTCCTCCCGTCAGGGCGTTTTACGAGCTGGTAGTGCTCAACCATATCCCACCACAGGGTATTGAGGTCCTGTTCGGGGTTAGCGTAAAGTGCTTTCTCAAAGTGAGCCATGACGAGGCACCAGTGCATAAAAACAAGCTGATGAGTTAATTGCCCTCGTGCAGCCTTTTGAGAATTAGCTATGCATTCTTCGGGGCTGCATTGGCTAAATTGCTGCATGAAATTAGCAGTTGAAGGGAGTCGGCCCATAAACAGTGCGACTGCTTCTGTGGTCATGGTGTGCGACGGCCGACGAAGTAGGTAGGGAAGCGATGGATCTATGTACTTGTCGTAAGCTGCATGGCCAAATTCATGTAGTGTCGTGGTGAGCCAGCGCTCGCCAGGTGTGATGTTGCACAGTACACGAATATCGCCCTTGCGGTCAACATTCAGGCAGAAAGCATGCTGGCACTTTCCTGGCTTTTCGTAGAGGTCTGCGCGATCTATAAGGTCGTCAACAGGCAGGCCTATTTCGTTAAATACTGCTCGAGTAGTTTGCACTGCGTCAGTCTTAGCATACACGTGGTCGAGGTCAATACCTTCCGAGCGAACGGTCTGAAAGAAGCGGTTGGAATGATGCCACGGCATCAATTTGGATGAATCGACGCCGAATTGCTGGCCAAGTTGAGTGTCCAGTCTAGCGCGAAATTTATGCCACAATGGTCGGCAGCCATCTTCGAGTTGCTTTAGCAAACTACCAAGTTCGTCCGGTTCAATCTCTTGCGCGTCTAAGGACATGTCGTAATAGTCCTTGTATCCCAGCTTTTGCGCTGTTTTGTTCCGAAGTCGTACAAGTTTAAGCAGCGATTCTACAGCCACAGCACCAACGGTCTTGCTCGCTTCCCACGCTTGCTGCCGCAATGAGCCGTCATCCGAGTTTGCCAGTATCGTGTCAAGCTGGTTGTCACTGTACTCCTTGCCATCAATGTGAGCCCTATGAAGATTGTACTGTGCAGAAAGAGACGCACGAAGCTCTTCAATTTCCTGTATTTCACCTGGATTAAGCTGGTTAATGCGAAACATGCTGGAAAGTAGGTCGTGTTGTCGCCGTAATAGGGGATCCTCTAAATTGCTGCCGTCTATGTTTTGCAATACCGACCACTTATCGGCATCTGCATACACGTTGCGCAGGCGCGCGGAAGCATACGAAGATGCTCTGTTGTTTTCGAGAGTGCTGGAAAGCTGGAGTTGCCAGTGGGCAATTGCCGCCTGCCTGGTGAGCGGCTCAATTAGTTGTACGTGATCCTGTACAAACCGCCGCATTGCGTCCGATGGTGATTTTGAGCTTTGCATATTAACGGTCTTTCCGCTATTTCTGTTTAAATTTTTCAACATTTGCGTAGGCGATCGGTCTTGCTACCAGTCACCAACACTTCCATCCGAATAGGTCACTGTTTGCGGCAGCTCCTGTTGAAAAGGATGTCTCTTAACTTCTGTCTCGTTTATCTCGATTCCCAGCCCGGGTCGGTTACCGGGTCGCACGAGCCTTCCTTTCGGGTCAACTGTAAAACCTT
>JAJZFK010000215.1 GCA_021805405.1 bacterium | reverse complement strand
CCGCTGTCATCTTTTAAAATAGGCAAAGCGCGCGAGACCTCACCTAAAGTGAGTGGACCATAAATATGGGGGTAGAGGGTGCCGCTTCGGCCCGGCTCAAACAATAACGGTGAGGATAGCACAGATATATCAATCTCCAGAACCAGTAACTCCGTAGAAGCACCGTAAAACTGGCTGGCAGATTTCAGAATCTGGTCGCGGGTACTAGCGTGAATAAAACCTTCGTCGTGAAATTTAGGTGGCAAATAGAAACCGCAGGTACTCGCAGAGCGCAACACCGATGCTTCGATAAGAACGTAGATAAATTTCGGAGCGGTCATGGCTCCAATACCTCCAATTGCGCGGCAACAGACAGGAAAACCGGCAGAAACCGGGAACGCCCGTTGCCACATGAAACAATCGATATCGCCCGTTCACCACCACGTATTCGTATCTGCCCGTTTGATAATATCCTGCAGCAATAATTCTTACTTGCGAGGTGCAATCACAACGTGTCTATCGGGATCATTGCCCTCACTATACGTCTCTACGTCTGGATCATCCGCAAGCTCACTATGAATGATTCTGCGTTCGTGAGAGGGTAGTGGTTCCAGTTCACATTCCATATTGCGGCTCTTCACCTCCGCTGCAAGCTCACGGGCATGGACCTTTAGCGCGTCAATTCGCCGTGTTCGGTAGTTTCCGGCATCCAGCATAATCCTGACATCACCACGGAGCCTGTGCGCCAGAATGTGATTAAGAAGAAGTTGCAACGCATCCAGCGTCTGACCGCTCTTACCCCAGGTTTCCTCTGCCTCGATACCGTTCAAACTTATAAGGAGATGGCTGCCCTGGCGCTCTTTTAGTTCAGCCTGCATAAGACCACCTGCGGCCACGCAGAATTCTGAAACAATCTGGAGCGCCACCTGCTCTTCTGCTGCAACATCGCTTCCTTGGGAATTGACGTCCTCTCCACGGTCATGGTCGGTCATAGGTAACTCCTGCAGACTACGGTTGAAGCAATCGCCCCAACCTATTCGCGCGATAATTTAGTACGCTGTGTAAGGTACTAGCGCTTTTTCTTCTTTGGGCGCGGACGAGGAACATCCACGGTAGGCGATGTTGGCGCGGTGCCCGTTCGCTTTACCGGAGATGTTGCCGTAGTACTCGTGCCACCCACGGGCCTTGCCATCGCTGCAGCTCCACCGGATGTAATGGCTACTACTGGGTTGTTCTTGCTTGGCAGGTAGATGAAATAGTACTGCTGCACCGCAGATAGCAGATTCTGGATAAGATAGTAAACCAGAAACGCGGACGCCCATCTAGATACTATGAAGTAGTACATGATAAAGAAGGTCATCATGTAGGACATTGTCTTCTGCTGCTGCGCCATTGCAGGATCACTTACAGGAGTTAGCTTCATGGTAAGCATCATGCTGAGAGCGTAGAGCACAAGTATAGGCATATCAAACGAGCCCAGATTTGCCCCTATGTATGCAGGATACTGCTTTGCTAGACTGCTACCTATCCAAAGAAATGTTCCATGAGTGAAGTGTAGCTGATAAACACGAATGAGATCAATCATAAACCAGAAAATTGGAAGTTGAATAAGTGATGGCAGACAGGTTGCAAACATGTTGACACCATGTTCCTTGTACGCCTCCTGCACCTTCTTCATCTGTTCCTGAGGATCATCCTTGTAGCGAGCCTGTATCTCCTTGATGATTGGCGCCATCTTCTGCATTTCCCGCTGGCTCTTGTAGGTCTTGAGCATGGTGGGAAAAGTGATTACCTTTATTAGTACTGCAATGCCCAGAAGTGCAAACCAGTAACTGAACGCTGGTTTTCTACCGGTAAGCGCAACCAGCGCATCGATTAATTTGTAAGTAAAGAGGTGCGAATTCTCGCGATCAATCTGGTCGTTCACCTGCGTAAGAAGCGTTGTAAAGGCAGCCGACTTAACGAGGTCGGTGTCTCCAAAGTGCTGTTGGAGATTAATGAGTGCTGTCTGCGCCTGCAGCAAACCGCTAGACTTTCGGTCTGCCAATTCCTTTCGCGCCCCTGAGGTCATCGCCACACCGGGTTCAATATGCAGGGAAGCAGGGGAACCATACCCATTTGGATCCGATGCATATATAGCAAGATCAAACAGTGCAGTTGCAGCGAGCTCGCGATTGCTGCTGGAATAGTGATCGCTTACCGCCTGATACTCACTTAGCGCGCCATCAGGATCTACCGCCTGCATAGCCTGTGCGTGAGCTATAGTGAGAGGCGGAACCCCTGCAGGCCCATGGTTACATCCTGTTAGTACAGCGGCGGTTACCACGAGCAGCAAAATAATGGCAGGAACTCTTACAGCAAATCTCAAGATAATATCCTTAATGGCATAGTAGTCATGGCGCGGGATCGTACCCTCCCGAACAGAACGGATTGCAGCGGAGAATGCGCCGAATGCCCAAAGCTACGCCTGCAATTATCCCATGACGCTGAATGCACTGCGCTGCGTAGTGAGAACACGTTGGATGATACCTGCACATTGGCGGCCGCACAGGTGATGTAAACTGATAGAGCCTTATGAGTAAAAGAGCGACGCGTGCAGCCGGAGAGCACCTAACAGGTACTTCCTGGTCCGCAGGCTGGGTTTCAGGCGTCATGGTCACCCTCAAGAAGGCCGGATCGCCTCATAAGATAGCCCAATGAACCTGCAATATCGGCGTAGCCTGCAGTAGTACAGGATTTACGAACAACGACCACAACATCCACGGACCTGTTACAGGCCAGGTTATCCATTAACCGCAGGGCTTCGCGAATCTGCCGCCTTGCCCGGTTTCTCTTCACTGCACCACCCACCTTACCGCTGGCAACCACGCCAAATCTGGTATGTCCAGCTGCCTCGTCGTTGCTCCTGACGTATGCAACCATCAAGGGAGTAGAATAGCTCCTACCCTTTTTGTAAGCCTGGCGAAAATCCGCCGATTTTAGCAGCCGGTTACTCGAAGCCAACCTTAGTGCCTTCCGCGATTGCCGCGAACCTAAACCTGCGACAATCTCCATACGGAAACAAGGCGCGAACGGTTTCCGTTCGC
>JAJZFK010000008.1 GCA_021805405.1 bacterium | reverse complement strand
CTTATTATCCACCGTTAAAATGTTCGTTGGTGTTGCGGTCGTAGCAGTAGGGCTACTAATGTGGCACTTGGGTCGCGTACGGTACATCATCGGCGTTGGGGGCTATAGGCATTGGGTGTTGTACGCTCGAGGAGATGCAGTTCGGTTGTCCGACGGCTTTCATACATATCGCTTGAGCCTGAAGGACGGCTCCTCCGCTGGTTACGCCTCCTACCCTAGTATAACACCTACCATGTTAGTTAGCGTGCGACCCACACCTACCGGTGCCGGCCTGAGGGTGTTATCAGATGATAAACAGTGGTATGTCAACGGCGTATCCGGAACGGACTTTGTGGTTGCCAGCAACGCTATTTACGTGGAGTCGGTTGATCATGACGTAGTGCAGGTTGACATGCGCAGCCACCACGTTAAGACACTGGTACACGTCTTGCAGGTGCGCGGCAGCTACACTTCACCTGCAATCGCTGAGCTGCTAACCAATAAGAGTATCGTACTGCACACCCCCGGCCTTCGAGATAAGGTGTTGTTTAAGGCAAGGTGGATAATTCAAACCGAACCAACTTTTTCGCATAAGCGCTACGTGGCGAGCTGGGATTACGACCCACGATCTCAGACGCTAGCTATAGCAAATCACGATACCGTCAGCCTGATACATGGTTCGGTCAATGTTAAACTCGGCCTGCCATTCCCGTATTCAGCGGGTGTAGTGGCTTTTGAGACAGGAACTGGCAATTTATGGGTAGCTGGTAACACAACGCCAGATTACTGTCGACTGTTGGTTTTTAGCCCTCGTGGCTGCTTTTTGGGAGCTTCCGCCGGGGGCGCAGGGGTGGATTTTTCGTCGATACATCCTTTGAATAATGGCCAGTTTCAAATGTTACGGCACAATGCGGCTATAAAACAGTGCACAGGTTAATAACGGCAGTCCATCAGGTTTTCACAGCAATGAGAGGGAAATGAACCTAATGTCCCAGTGTCGCGAATGCCCTATAGTCTACTACGGCTTTTATCCGCAAATTACCCGTTCATCTGGCCAGGGCAGGCTAGCCACAGTGCCCAATCTCGGTGGCCCAAGAGATTATCATGCGATCACCTCGACTACAACGAGTCAGACTTCGGCCTCAAAGGTGCCAAGCCCCTGTGGTTCTCCATTGTACCCATGGAGCTCACCAATTGCATATTGAGATGTAACTGGAGGGGAGATCGACATGAAAAGCGCAAAATCGACTACAAACAAACGGAGATTAATCGCCTATAGTTTATTACTAGCTATCAGTTGCTGTACAAAATTGACCTTTATGTTGCTTGCCTCTAGGCGTTATTTGGTAGATTTGGGCGGCGACGAGCATCCTGTAATCGCTTGCCGTTCATTCCTGGGGCTAAGTACCGGACGAGGCATACGGCAATTGTCTCTGAGATTACACGGGTATGAGAATGGACGGGTACGGTGGATGGAAACAGCACCGGATGTTTTGGTTGCTGATATGAAAGGACCACAACTGTATTCTAGTGTGTTATTGTTACTGGCGGGAAACAAAAGTCGAACGTTTATCACACTGAACAACCATTCGCCCGATGCTCTTAGCGCTGCTATTACCCATGATCGTGTCTTCGTGAGAGAATCCGGGAATGTCGTAAAATGTATCAACCTGAAATCTCGCCAAGTCATCACCATTCCGAAAGCAGTAGACGTGCGTGGCCACTATAACTCACGCAACTATGCTGTACTTCTAGGAAATGGTGATATTGAACGCATACAGCCGCATGGTGCGCCATGTTTATTGCTTCACGCACCATGGCTGCACCACGACTTCAATTCGACGTTAGCTCCCTATTGGGACTATGACGGGCAAACCGGTGTGCTAGCGCTATTAACGAAAACAGGAGATGTGGAAACGGTTATTGGTGGGCGAATAACCGTGTTAAACACACCGTGGCCCTACCATGCAAGAACCGTGGAGTTAGAACCTGGCACCGATCGGATTTGGATTGGTGGAGACGCTGCAGTCGACTACTCTCGGCTCGTCGTGCTAGATCTTAACGGACAGACTATTGGGTACTCGACATGTGGGTTTGGTCCGCCGTTTTATTCATTCCAACCCGTTAGTCAGCGCGAGTTGTCTCTTAATCATCTGTGGTTCAAGCCAAAATAGGAACACCCCAAGCGATGAAATGCTCTAGACCAAAGTGGTCCATCTGTCGCTACTGCAACAATCGACAACTCGTCCTACAGGATGCCGTAGGCAACAGCCCAGCCATCGTGCCTGGGCCAATTACCGACGAACCACTACCTGGTATCATCGAGCAAATCCAGACCAGACTATCGGGCCGTTTACCTGTGTGGGCAAGTGGTTTTGGCACAACTGTATAGAACCCGTGTAACCTGCGCCGTCGATACCAGCTCTGCCGCTGCCAGTACGACCGAAGCCGGGGCCGTGCGGTAGATGGCCGAAGTGTGGGATGAACGAGGTTACGGTTACTCACGATGAAGGCTTCAGTGTTGAAATAGGCGATCGGAGGGAGTGTTGCTATAAATGCCCGGGTTGACGACGGGCCCGGGGATTATAATTTTGGAATTGGTGGTCCTGGTGACTCTCTTGGGTTCGAATTGCGCCTTTGTGACTGTATAGCCCAGTCTGCCCAGAATTTACCGGGCTACTATTTTCCGATTTATTGTTGCAGCAGCTGGGCCGGTGAAATGATGGCCTGTGCTAAGCTACCGACAACATCGTCGTTTTTACCCATTAATCAGCTACTGGAAGTGGCTGAATAGCAAGTTTACAGCTCCCCCTTACGCAGGCTATAAGGTGCCAAAACCTATGATCAGACACATTTTATATAGATCACGGTGTAGCACATGCTGTACCTGGAAAAGGTGCGTACTCGCATTGCTGGTAATGTTGATTGGTGGTTTTGCCGGCTATCAATTCCTGTCGTTTGAGTTTCGCCCAATGAACTCGCTGCCTTACTGGCGACAGCCTGTAATAGTTTACGACGGCGGCGTTCCTCTTCAGTTTTTTAATAAATTCGGTCTTCAAACTACGACCTGTTTTGAAGACGTGTACCTGG
>JAJZFK010000489.1 GCA_021805405.1 bacterium | reverse complement strand
AATATGCACGAATTTGTTGTGTGCCGCCAGGTATTTTATCCATGCAACCGGGAGTGGTTCTCCATAACCAAGATAGAAAAAGTAGGAGGCATGGGCTTTACCGGTAACCTGTTCAAACTGACTTGGTGACTGGTGTGTTTTCGAGCCCGGAAGTGTAACCGGGTTAGAAAGCGTTGGATCAAAATCGATGAAAGCACCGAGATAGCAGCCATTGACTGGTTCGTACAGCGCATGTGTATTGAGGGCGTTTAACTGCCTTCGCGTTAACGTTTTCCATTGGTAAAGTTCAGCGGCGGGCCGCTTTTCTGCAACTGCCGTTTTACAGACTAATGCAGTTACCGTGCAGATGACCGCGGCAAAGATGGCAAGAGGAAGTGTCCTGCAGATTTTGTTTACTCGCATGTTTGAATACAGACCCCAACCAGACTCACGACGAGAGGGTGT
Source organism: bacterium (assembly GCA_021805405.1). Lineage (GTDB taxonomy): Bacteria > Armatimonadota > Chthonomonadetes > Chthonomonadales > Chthonomonadaceae > JAJZFK01. The sequence goes on along the minus strand of JAJZFK010000489.1, from coordinate 12,049 downwards.
TGCAACGCACACTGAATGTGAAACACGAAGTTACACACCAAAGAGGTTAGTTGCGGCTCTCATGAGTACGAGTGCCGCGATTACTCCTACAAGCGACGTTAACAGGTTAACCGTGTCATTCGTTATCCACCGGTAACCGCGCACCTGTTTTGCTTGCGGCGAGGGCTTAACATCGTAAAGGCTGTCGCCCTCCCCGTCACGATAGGCTACCTGAATTGATGCACCCATGAGACTATCCGCCAGGCTTGCAATAAGGCCCGCCCAGGCGGCTAGGGTGAATTGGGCGGAATTAAGCTGCCAAAGGTGCGCCACCAGTAGCGGAACAGCGATTGCACCAGCCACTGACCCAAAAAGGCCCGCAACTGTTACTGCGCCAGAACAGCCAGGTTCCACATGCTTCCATGAGCGCAGGGATCGAGGCTTCCCACCTATTAGAATACCTATTTCTGTCGCCCACGTGTCAGCGGTCACTGCAGTTATTGCGGCTAAATAGAGCAACTCAATATTTGGAAGCTGATAAACCGGTACGTGGCCGCGAATTATCGCTAGATAGATTACAATGGCGACGGGGACACCGGCATTCGCCCATACCTGTGCTGCACCACGGGCACCGCTAAAAAGATATTTCGAGCGTGCTCTCCTGACCCGTACCACCGCCGAGAGGAGTGAGCCAGTTACAAAGAAAATAAGAAGCGGTACGAGCGCAAACATTCCGCCTAACCAGTAGATGAGTGTGCCCACAACCGCTGCAGAGACGGCACCAGAAGTTGTTAGCCATCGAAACTGCAGTGCCACGATCGATATAGACGCGGCTAGCACGAGCGCCAGCCACCATGGTGGCGCGAGAAGAGCGGATTGGGTGATCATAGGGTGGATTGTTGTGCGTTGTGAGCCGTCATCCGCCCATCGCCATCGTGGTATAAACTGCGGAGAATACCTCTTTAGGTGTTGTAATACCTGCAAGCACCTTTTCTTGTCCATCCTCAAGCATCGTTCGCATTTTCTGTGTTTCTCTTACAAAGCGAGTTAACTCGCCAACACTAACCTGCTTCACAATAAGCTCACGCAGTTCGGATGTACTCGCAACCATCTCAAACAGCCCAACGCGACCCTTAAAACCAGTATTGCGACATATTTCACATCCCTTGCCGTAGTACAGCGTGCGCCCTTGAAGGCTTGCAGGTTCGATTCCAATTTCGATGAGCTCGTCCACGGGTGCTCTGTATGGCATCTTGCAATTCTGGCAGATTGTACGCACAAGGCGTTGTGCCATTACACCCTGCAATGTAGACGCGATAAGGTAAGGTTCGCCTCCCATATCCATCATTCTACCAATAGTCTCTATGGCATTGTTGGTATGCAGTGAGGAGAGAACAAGGTGGCCAGTAAGGCTTGCCTGAATTCCTATGCCAAGGGACTCTGGATCTCGCATTTCTCCCACCAGCATTGCATCGGGATCCTGGCGTAGGAACGAGCGCATAACGCGCGGGAATGTCATTCTTTCGGTTACCTGAACCTGTAGAACATGATCGGAAAATTCGTATTCAACAGGGTCCTCAACGGTAACAATATTGCGCTTCTCACGGTCAAGGATGTTTAGCGAAGCATACAGGGTGGAGGTCTTTCCGCTCCCCGTAGGCCCGGTAACAAGTACCATACCGTAAGCAGATTTAACGGCATTTTCCCACTTAACACGAACGTCATCCGGCATGCCCAGCTTGCTTAACTCTACTTTGGCGCCTACAGGGTCAAGGATACGCATAACCATTTTTTCGCCGTTAAGGCCAGGCAAAACAGATACGCGAGCGCTTAATTTGCGGCTACCGTATTCCATGTCGAGGCGCCCATCCTGAGCTTCACGTCGCTCGTCAATGTGCATGCCCGCTGCAAGTTTTAGACGCGCCATGATATTGGGTACTACGTCCATGGATAACTGCCCTACCGTGTGCATCACACCGTCAATACGGTACCGCACAAGCATGCGGTTGCGCTCAGGCTGAAGGTGTACGTCAGAGGCGCTTAGATCTAGTGCCTTGCGTAACAGGAAGTCTGTTTCGGCCACTGCCTGAGTGAGTTCGCCACCCATCTCGCGCGTGACGCCTGCTTCTCGTATAATTAGCCGAAACGGCTGGGGCCCACCTCGAGCCTGAGTCATTATTGTATCCTTTAAATGTTGCTCTAAATTAGATTAGTCGGGCAGTTTATAAGGTTCTCGGTACCTGGGCGCTACCATGGAATTAGCTTCAGCGTCGCCCGTTATCGTTCCTGTTGCGGCGTCCCAATGAACCTTACGATCTACTTCCAGTGCGATATGCGCAAGACCCAGCGCCGTATGAAGCGGCAGGTGGTTGGCGAACGAACAGGAACATTCGCTTCTAGATTTTATTGCGTCGAGGAATTCACGCTCATGCCCCGGCGATTTTGGCGTAACTTCAGGATATTCGTCCGTTTCCACTTCTCGTCCGTCGGCATCCAGTACCTGCCTCATGCCGTAATCCGCGGCAAGTGTGCCCTGTGTCCCATGAAAAACAATACCCAGTTTACGGCCCCTGCCCGGGCTGCCTACGCCAAAGTGGAAACTGCTCGATTGCATCATGTGCCAGGTTATGACAAATTCTGGGTATTCCCAAACCACGTCCATAGTATCTGGCACGTCTGCCATAGACCCGGTTGCAAACCTTCCGCCGGCTGCACTTACTGCGCGGGGCTCACCAGGCTGTAGCGCCCAGAACGGGAGATCGACAATGTGAGGGCCAAGCTCGTTCAGCCAGCTATCCACGTAGTCCTTGAAATACCGGTGCATTCCGTCACGAAATTTGCCCATGTTAAATGGCGACTGCTTCGCAGGTCCAATCCAGTTATCCCAATCTAAACCAGCGGGGGCAATTGAGTCTGGCGGCTGGCCAAGGCCCTCACTGTTGTCATTCATCGTACAGAAGACTCGTGCCGCAACAATCCGCCCAAGCGCACCAGATCTAACTATATCGACGCATCGACGATAGTTTTCGGTGGCATGAATTTGTGTGCCCACCTGGGTTACCCGGTTGAATCGCCGCGAATACTCGGCCATGCGGCGGCCTTCCAGCGGTGTGCGGCACATGGGCTTTTCGCAGTAGACATCCTTGCCGGCCGCCATTGCCTCCAATGCCATAATGCTGTGCCAGTGCGGCGGCGTTGCTATCACCACGGCGTCTATATTCTTATCTGCTAGCAACTCACGGTAGTCCGTGTAGGTGCGCGCCTTACCACCGGTATCGGCTGCTGCACGCTCTAAATGTGATGCATAGACGTCACATACGGCGCCGATTTCCACATCATCGTGGCGGGCAAACCATGGCATAAGCGCTTCGCGACCGCGCCCTGCGACTCCAATAAATCCTAAAACAATCTTGCTGCTGGCAGGTACCATTTCACAGAATTCTCCATTCAAGTCGCCCAAGGTGCGGAAGCCGACTGCATACCTAATGGATGCCTAACCAGCTTCATGCTGCAATATGCGCGTTTCTACTATAATAGTTCTATATCACTGTAGAATTTTCCTGCCACGCTTAGATCAACGGCAAGCCACGTTAGTCTTCATCATCCATGTCATTTTTGTCGAGAATGTGATACGGCATAATAGAATCGAACGCTCGTCGAAATTCTTCTTCCGGCGATATTTTTGGAGGAGGTGGGGGAGGCGGCCTGCGAGGTGGTGGCTGTGGTGGCGGTGCCTTGGTAAGCTTATGAAGCAGTTCAGCAGGCATCAAATCTGCAATGCTCGCTCCTAGCCTCGATGCCTGCGTCTGTTCTCCACGATCCTGCAGTCTATGCCGGTGAAGGTGCTTAAAGCGTCGCAGATCCTCCTGAATTGCTACAAAATGGGCTTTTTTGTAGGTGGGCCACAACGACCATTCCTTACCAGGAAGTTGAAGGTCAGCCTGCGGTACGTAAAATAGCCCCATGGAGTGGATTATATAGGTATCACCGCTCCCCATGATGTCACCAACCCACTCGCCTGAGCGAATGTCGTATTGTCCGCTTGTGCAGGGGTACACCGCCGCGTAAATGCCACTGGTCGAAATAACCAGAACTGGCCTGTGGCTTTTGTCACTAAAGTGCATTCCAATGTTACTGCGTGCCGTATCACACCAGTAAAAACGGCCAACAACAATATCACGGTTGTTCACGGCCGAGCTCCCTTAACTATCTTCATTTAGCTCGCTAAACAGGGCCTGCAGCCTGTCTGAGAGATGCTGCTCCAGTCCATAGAACGATAGTTCAAAGGCCATTAGCCACAAAGTAATAAGTGCATCATCGGTAGGGCGTTCCAAAACACGCACAAAGAAATCCTTCAGGATCTCCTCGTAAGTGGTCTTACTTTCATTAAGCTCGAATCTTTTGTGGGGAGTGGGGCTGAACACGTTTTCCTGAAAAGATTCCAGGAAATCGCGCACGTTCGCCGGAGTGGCCTTTTCTAGGTTAGGGCCAAACTCTTTGTATACTCTGTCGCGAAACTCATCGAGTTTGCGGCTGCCCGGCTCTTCGTTGCGGTCGCTCATGGATATAAGTAGCTCTCCCGGAAAATCACACTCACCAGGACACGGCACGTAACGCGATACCATGCCGATGCCATCATGCAAATTCGTGCGTATAATTCTATACATTATACGCCTTCTACAAAGCCCATTCCTTCAACCGAAGGCCGTTGATTCAATCTATTTGTGCAATGTCAGGTCGTTAGGGTTGGTGCTATTAGTACTTTGTTAAACGATTTAACTATGTAGTGCTAAAAAAACCCTGAGATTGCGGATTACGTCTACCGGATAATTAAATCAGCACGCCTGGAAGCGCGTCTTATCTTTTTCTAGGGGTAGACATGGAAAGCATCACTTCGAAGTACCAAAAGTCGTCCGGAGACCTGCGTCTGGCCGCCCTCGATCTAGACTGCCTGCCCGAGTGGAACAGCGCACTCATTGCGTTAGGTGGACGGGTAGAGACTGTTGCGCGTCCGGAATACCTGGCTTCCTGCGAGGCAGGTGGTTGGGGGCGGGCAGAAGCGCTGGTCGTTGCCAACGATGAGTCGTTGTTCTATATGTCTACTCTACGCGGAATGCGCACGATGCATGGTCAGCTCGTTTCCGGCTTTCATGCACCACTCATGGTAAATGGTGATGTAGAATTCCTGCGTGCGTCGCTGCACGCAGTGGAGTCGTACTGGCAACAGCAAAAAGTGGTGGGCGCGGTTCTGGCGGTGGGTACTTCCGGTGAGTTTACATCCTTAGGCACTAACTGGTCATTACATGAATCTGCAAACTCTACCACGGTGGATGCCGGCCTGTTAGTTGGCGCGAAATCACCAGATGGATACATAGTGCAAAGCCCTCCTAACCTTGCAAGGTCTATGGACGTCTTTGTTGAGATGGCACGGGCGTGTGGCGGTGCCGGATACGAGGGATTGCTTACCGATGATTATGCAGGCGCGCTCCTATGGGAGATGGGCGACCTTTTGTCCCTCTACGCCTGTTACCGTGCATCCGATGACCTGCCATGCCAGACTGCTGCGGCGTTATGGAGTAGAACGGCTGTGCATGTAATGCTGGCGAATAGCAGTGCAGACGCATTGGCAAATCAGGCAGTGTTGTCTGCAGTGGCGCACACTGCGGTGCGTCGTGGAGCGGAGATCATACTGCCATCTTTTTCGCCCCCCATGTGTCCTGCATCTGATATTGTTGGTGTAAACCATGGAGTAACCAGTGGTTTTTGCCTGGCAACATGGAGAGCAGCCAGGCAAAATATCACTACCCGTGAAAAAGAGAACAGGTTGTCTGGGCTATTCGCGGCCTTTGCCGCGTGACACGCGTGGAGCCGGCTGCGGTGTCGTAGTGGGGCCATCCATTGTGGGTAGTCCGTTGTGCCAGATAACAGGATCCATTCGGAGGGTGCGCCCAAGTGGATTACCGCCGTAGTGCGGCTCACCTTCGTTATCCCAGCCGTGATAGAACATCCACATATCGCCGTTAGGTAAGGTGAGTACACACTGATGACCTGGGCCGTATACGCTACCGGGGACAGACTGCAGAAGCGGTTTGCCGGCGCGAGTGTATGGCCCAAGCAGATTTGCAGATACCGCATACTCTACCATGTAGCTGGCATCCTGTTTCGTGTCCGATTGAAAAGTGCCACCTGAGAAAAACAGGATGAAGTGCCCGTCTCGTTTGATAAGGGTTGGTGCCTCTGTAACTCCACGTTCTTGTGGAAGTACGGGACGTAACACCACGACGGGGTCGGTAATAGTGCGTGTGAGCGTTGGATCAAGCTCCTGAATGGCGATAGAACGCGGGTTTTCCTCGCTGTAGATTAGCCAGGCTTTGCCCTCATGATCAAAATACAGGTCTGCGTCAATAGCTCCCCCGTTTGCCTCAGTCCCCTTCACGAGAATTGCGTGATGAGTAAATGGACCAGTAGGATGGTCGCCAACCGCGATAGCAATGTCATGCCGATGCGAAACCGGATCCAGGGCCGAATAGATCATGTAAAGGCGGCCCTTGTAGAGGTCGACCTCAGGTGCCCAGTAGTCCGAATTTGACCATGGTGGCTTAAATGCTACCTGGTGATGACCCCAGTGAACAAGATCACGTGACTCAATAACCTGCAAACCATTGAAACCTTGGGTAGCAGTAGCATACGCATAGTACCTGTCACCGTAATGCAGGACAAATGGATCTGGAAAATCGTGTGGCCAAACAGGATTAATGTAGGTATTCACTGCTAATGATGCCTTTCCGCCAGCGTGGGTAGTTGCCAAAGACGCTTTTACGCAGGTCATCATGCAGATTGTAGCAAGTGAAAGGGTAGTGAGCCTCAAATGCCTCTCCGCGCGTTTAAGCCCATTGGCCATGTACGAGAATGTAAACCGCAGCATAAGTTGTCTTACTCCATTGTGATTTAAGCGAATGCTCGCCCTCTCAGAATTAATAACAGGTAAGATGGACTTCTCTTAAAGCAGTGAATTGCTCAACTATTTCATGCTAGAATCGCGAACCTGCAGTTTCATCTTGACTCTCTCGTTAAAAAGAGGACCATGGTCGATAGTCGATTGCGATTCGTTGATTCTTTGAAGAAGGACATCTATGGCCCGCATGCAGATTTCTTGTATGGGAAAGTGTACACTCGTTAACGGGACCTCAAGTTCTGCGCTCATTGGCAGGTCATCGAAGCCTACGACTGCCATATCGTGGGGTACGATAAGACCTTTTCGCATTAGACCAGACATTGCTCCCATAGCAACCATATCGTTCATACAGAAGATCCCGTCGGGTCTATCAGGCTCAGTTGCCAACAGCTCGGCGCGAACACGTGACAGTTGGAGATTGTACGTTGGACCGTCAAAGCTGTATACTAATTCCGGTAGGTTGTGGTCTGCTACCCATTCTTTATAAGTAACGTACCGTTCATCACCAGTTCGGTGTAGACCCACTTCCGGCGCAAAGTACCCAATCCGTCGGCATCCAACTTCTAAAAGGTGGTCGAGAGCCATTCGTACGCCTTCAGGTGCGTCTGCCGCAAAGCTGTCCCGGTATTCCAGCGGATACCCCATCAACACCGTTGTGGTCATGTCGCCCCAACGCAAACGCTCGCGAATTTCGGTATTCGTCTCGCTCCACACAAGCATTCCGTCAATCTGCCGGGAGATGAGTGCCTCTAGCAGGTGTAGGTCTTCAGGCTGATCGGCGCGACGCATAACAAGAATGACGTCATATCCTCTACGTTCCAGTTCCTCACTGCAGACTGATACCATGCGCGCGAAGAAGAGATTTTCCAAACCGCCTACTAGGAGCCCAATTACTTTGCTCCTGCGAGTTCTAAGCTGCTGGGCTATCCGGTTTGGCACATAGCCCAGTTTCTGCGCGGAATCCAGAATTCGTTGCCGTGTCGCTGGGGATACCCTAGTGCTTCCGCGCGCACCATTTAACACACAGGAGGCCGTACCGAAGTGAACTTTTGCGGTTTCCGCTACCTCACGCAATGTAACCTTCATATGCCCCCATTTCTACCAAGTGACCGAACGATTGGTAACAGTTCATTCTAAGCTACTCCACGATGTTTGTCAAGATTCTTGCGAATAAATTTAAGATGTACCGTCTAACGTGTTCATAAATAGGCAGATCGTAATCGAATATACCGCATCTTACTATTTAGTTGAAGTACTCCAAATAATTAATTGCAGTTTAGTGATCTGGATTTAATGTCGCCTACTTCTGGACTATTTGCATGTTCGTAGTAACTCACGTTTGCGCAATAATTGATTGGTGTTTAAATAAACGACAAAATCGATGAGGTGGCGTAATGAAACTCTTGCGGATGGTGTTGGTATTGACGGCGGCGGTTTGTATTTGTGTACTGTCCGCGGCTCGCAAAGCGGGTGCAGAACATTTTGGTGTGCTGGTTCGGGTCTCGGCTGACGGTAACCAGGTCTCTGCTACCATGGATACAAGCCCGCCTCCACAAGGTTATAATCCGCGGCCGGTTATAGAAGTTCAAACGGGGGATCCTGTTGTCGTAGACTGGCACCTCATTAATCAGTATCCTCATGGCGGAATACCGCACGTCGGCGTTCATTTTTTTGTCGTGAAGGAGAAGTCTGTGGGGCAGAAAGAAGTACCATCGCTTACCGGCTCGGGACTGGTTCTGGACGACCAGTTCATGATGGATTTTGCCAAGCATGCAGAGGCAAAGGGCCGGGTAAAATTTCGGGCGGGAGCACCGGGCATTTACCTCGTTCGGCTGCAGAGTGAAAACACGTCTCAGCAGTTTGGCCACGAGCATTTTGGTGCCATCGACCTTAAGGTAACTGACTAGTTGGGGAATGTCGGCCCCCTTAGTTACGGCGTTATGACACAAGAGTATGTGGACCCCACCGAGTTTGCTAAAGCCCAAGTAGGGCACGCAGTTGAGCGAAGTTCGCGCAGATTACAGTGGGATGGACGGCCGTTAACATTTCCGGTGTTGCGGCACCCCAGGTTACCGCGATTGTCTTGACGCCGGCATCGCCACCTTCCCGCATATCGTGAACCGTGTCGCCAATGTATACGGCGTTCAACCGCCGGTGTGCAGGAATATCGAGTTGTTGCAGTGCCAGAAGTATGCCGTCAGGTGCTGGTTTAGGGTGTACAACATCGTCAGCAGTTACCGCTACCTGAATAGATTCCGCTATGCCCAACCTCGGGAGCGTATTGCTCAGTTCCTCACGGTTTTTGGATGTAACCAGGCCCGTTGGAATGCCTTTGGTGAAGCCGGCATTCACCAGTTGTGTTACTTCTGGAAGCACACGTTCACGGTCACGGTTTCGTTCGTAGTACTGTATGAAGTCCTGTGTAACAGCTTCTTCGGTTGTTCCGTAGTCCACTGGCTCGCCAAAGAAGCGGATCTGTTTTCGTAGTGGAGTACCAATGAGCCCGCGGATTGCTGATTCAGCCGCCGTCTGAAGATAGTATTTACGGAAGATATAGTCTAACGAAGAGACTATGAGCTCCGTGGTGTCTACCATAGTGCCGTCTACATCCCACAACAGGCAGGTAATCTCTTTAGGATCTAATGACAATTCTGTTTTCCTTGGCGGTCAGTTTGCAATGAATTGTTGAAGGGCCCATGCAACACCATCGTGGGCGAGATCCGGCGCTGTATAGCGTGCGACAGCCAGAATTTCGGGCTGTGCATTGCCCATCGCGACGCCAATGTGCGCCCATTCAAGCATTTCAATGTCGTTAAAGTGATCACCAATCGCCATTGACTGGCACCGCAGGAACCCCAGGTGTTTCATCATGACCTTCATACCTTCCCGCTTGTTCACACCATAAGAGAAGAGCTCAATACCCCAGTTGGTGCCGGAGCCTGACTGTATTACTGAAATTCGATCACCTAGCTCCTTTAACAACGTTAGGGCTAGAGGGCGTAATATAGAAGCGGGGCCGAACGCGCTCACCGAAATTGGCTGGAAGGGCAAGCTGTTATGAATGTGAACCTGTGGACGATATCGCGGTGCGTGCGCAAATGGTCCAACTTTATGACCTTGCGGATAGAGCACGCGCGCGTATTCAACGCCGGGCATTACTGCATCTTCATACACATACGGTGTGATCCCTGCTTCAACAAGGGTTCCGACCAGGAAGTGTGCTTCGTGCAGGTCTAGTCGGCGCACCATAATCGGCTCAGAAGCGTGAAGGTCGAGTGCTGCCCCGCCATTCGAGGTTACAAGGTACCGTGGTTCAAACGGAAACTGGCGGACGATATGCTCAGCGGTAAACCGTGTCCGGCCGGTGCAAGCGATTACTGCACACCCAAGGTCGTTCACACGCGAAAGCTCCGCTAAAACGGCAGGGGAAATAGTTTCGGTATGGTCTATGAGCGTGCCATCAAGGTCGAGGAAGAGAGCGCGCACTGGCGTTGAGTCACTCACTGGACACTACTGCCAAGCTGTTGCTGAATGACCTCGCAGATATGTGTAACCGCAGTATCAACCAACTCCTGTTCCTCTGCCTGTGCCATCACACGTAGCAACGGTTCGGTTCCAGAGGGTCTCACTGATAGCCATTGCGGGTTAGGAAATCTGCTGCGTTCTTGGTCAATAGCGGCAATAATGTGTGGATCCTGATTCCAGCCCGCACTGCTTGCTACTCGCACATTTCGCAGCAGCTGGGGGTAAACCTTAAGACCCTCAGTGAGTTCTGCCAATGACTTCCTGGTACGTGTCATTACGCTAAGTACCTGCAAGGCTGTTGCCAGGCCATCGCCAGTAGGAGTAACGGCTGGCAGCAGAATATGACCGCTCTGTTCACCGCCCAACGATGCGCCATATTCGTCCATCGCCTGCGCGACGTATCGGTCGCCAACGTCAGTACGCAGCAGTTCAATAGAATGATCCGCCAATAAGCGCTCTAGTCCAGCATTGCTCATGATGGTAGCGACTACGCGGTTGCCGTTTAGGTACCCGCGGCTCTTAAGGTCGATTGCTAGCACAGCCATCATGTGATCACCATCTACCACATGGCCACGATGGTTAGCCATAATTACTCTGTCCGCATCACCATCAAATGCTAGCCCGGCATCTGCGCCAGCTTCAACGGTGCGCGCGGCCATCGTTTGAGGATGCGTTGAGCCGCATTGCAGGTTAATGTTCATACCATCTGGTGCGTCATGCAGTACTTCCACATCCGCGCCCAAATCTCGAAGTAGCTCGGGAGCAATGTGGTATGCAGCTCCATTCGCGCAGTCTACCACAAGCTTAAGGCCGTCTAGTGGTTTGGTATTATGGCCCGGAATCGTGGCACGTAAGGCATGTTTCACGCCTTCAAGCAGTTCGAAACTGGTGCTCACCGTGCCAATATCACTGCCCATTGCGCGTTCCAGTTGATGAAACCCATCTACCAGGCAAGCTATCTCGTCCTCTGTAGCGTCTGGCAGTTTGCGGCCATCGCAACCGAAAAATTTTATGCCATTGTCGCGAAACGGGTTGTGTGAGGCAGATATTACAGCTCCACCTGTAGCTCCTTCAAGGATGACTGCGCGCGATACCGCTGGGGTAGGTGCAATTCCCAGGGAGATAACATGAACTCCCACGGAGGCAAATCCTGCCGCCAAGGCGGACTCAAGCATCTGGCCGGAGAGCCTGGTGTCCCTGCCTATGACGACTGTAGGAGTAAAATGGCCACTCTGTCGAGAAAGCAATGTTCCTGCGGCGGCACCAAGCTGCATTGCCAGGAGCGCAGTAAGGCTAACGTGAGCCTCACCGCGAACTCCGTCTGTGCCAAAAAGTCTTTTAGACATTTACCTCGCTCAGCCCGCTTTCACTTTTACAAGCGCGGGCCGCAGCACTCTGTCGTGCATATAGTAACCACGTTGAATCTCCTCGGCTACTGTGTTTGCAGGTAGGTCAGTATCTTCGGTGTAACCAAGGGCCTCATGCAGTCGCGCATGAAACTCTTGTCCTAGCGACTCAATCGGTTTAACGCCAGCGTTTTCCAGTTCAGAGTGCATCTGGGTCATAATCTGTCTGAGGCCGGTTACCAGC
>JAJZFK010000388.1 GCA_021805405.1 bacterium | reverse complement strand
GTACACGCTTGCGATAATTCTCGACAAGCTTGCGCCAGGCATGAAACATACAATTGACGCCACGGATCTTGACAGAACAATTTTGGAGCGGGCGAAGGTCGGCCGGTTCACGCAGATGGATATCAAGCAGATAAAACCAGCAGACGTTTCGCGTTACTTCAACGAGCTTCCAGGGGCTGGCGGTATGGCGGAACTGGAGATGAGGTTTGAGGTGAAGGAGGAGATACGGCGACGAGTGGACTTTCGCCAGCAAAACCTTTTAGCCGACAGGTTTCAGGAAGGCTACGACCTTATCTGCTGCAGAAATGTGGTCATCTACTTTACCGACGATGCTAAAGACAAACTGTACAAGCGGTTCGCGAGCTCTCTCAAACAATCAGGCGTGCTGTTTGTCGGTGGTACCGAGAGGATCTTTGGGTATCAGGAAATCGGTTTCACAATGCCAGTGCCGTTCTTCTACAGAATGAGCGCTTCGGCGATTACCGCGGCTGCGTGATAGGCGTGGGGCAGGCTGCAACCTGGTTATCCTGGAAGTAGAAGCGGACCAACCAGCGAGCACAGATTTGAGATGCGATTAGGGTTTGAAAACAACAACTGTGAACACTTCATTTGTTCTTCAGGAGGCAAGGACTACTATGGGCAAGCGAGTTTTAATTACGGATGATGCTCTGTTTATGCGCGTAACACTTAAGAATATTCTAGAAAAGGGCGGGTACGAGGTGGCTGGGGAGGCCTCAAACGGACGGGAGTCCGTTGAGATGTATCAGCAGGTGAAACCTGATCTGGTCACCATGGACATTACAATGCCAGAACTCGATGGCATTTCAGCGGTTCGAGAAATTAAAAAATCGGATCCGAATGCTAACATCATCATGTGCACGGCAATGGGCCAGAAGCAGATGGTTCTAGAGGCAGTGGCTGCAGGGGCGAAGGACTTTATTGTAAAGCCATTTCAGCCAGACAAGGTAATTGAGGCATTACAGAAAATCATTGGCTGATAGCCGGGACGCTGCCGTGTTTCTGCAGTGGCAGGCACGGCATTAGGAGCGAGAATAAGGCATGAAAGTTCAATATATTAACCCGTTTGTGGATGCCTCCTTCAAGGTCATCGAGATGGTGCTAGGTATGAAGGTAGAAAAGGGGCAGCTCGCGATGCGTCCGGCGGTATTTACCTCGCAGCAGTGTAACATCATTACCGGTGTTACAGGCAAAGTAGAGGGCCAGGTAATGTACGGCATGAGCCTGATTACCGCCGACAAGGTGGCATCTCAGATGCTTGGACAACCTGTGCGGACGTTTGACCAATTGGCTGCGAGCGCAATTGCCGAACTGGGTAATATGATAACCGGAAACGCGTCAGTTCTATTGTCGGAAGCAGGTTATTCCTGCGATATAACACCGCCATCCATTATTCGGGGTACAAACGTTAAGATGTCTACACTTAGCATTCCTGCCCTGGTAGTTCCGCTGTGTATTGACCTGGGCGAAATTGAACTAACCGTGAGTTTGCAAGAACGTTAGTTTGAAAATTCGGGAGGCGCAAGCCTCCCGGGTAGGTCAGGATGGTTGCCACATGTTGATGTTTGTCCCTAGTCCTAGTTCAATCGCCTTGTGGTAGACAACGGCTGCGGTCGCAATATCCTCTAGCGCAACGCCAAGCGACTTGAACAACGTTATCTGCCTACTGTCCGACCGGCCCGCATGAACCCCTGCAGCAATATTGGATATCTCAACAACCTGTTCCCACCTAAAAATCCCCTTTTGCAGCGGAAATAGAAAGTCACCTGACTCTAGCTGGCATTGCTCAACGGACTCGACTACAATAAGGTCGGATCGTGTGATTACCTCCTCATCCAGTTCGCGCCTGATAAGCAGATTACTACCAACCGCATTTACATGCGTTCCTGGTGATAACCATGCACCTTTAAGAACCGGCTGCAAAGAATTAGTGGCGGTTATTATAACATCCTGGTCTTCCGCACACGCCTGAGGATCATCACACGCAGACACGTCTACCTTCAACATCTCCATCATTCTGCGGGCAAACTCCGTTCGTTTGTCCTCCCTACGGCTGTATACTTTCACCGCACGTACGTGTCGCACCGCGCAAAGGGCCTGTAGCTGTGTTTCTGCCTGCCACCCGCTGCCAAATATTCCCACCTTAATATCTGCTTCGCGGCGGGCGAGATATTTGGCGGCTACACCAGCAGTTGCACCTGTGCGTATCTGGCCAAGCCTGTCCGCCTCGATAATGGCAAGCAGATTGCCGTTAGCAGCACTGTACAGCATTACCACGAACCTTGTTCCTGGTGCAAACGATGCATACGTTTTTATGCCAAATACGTTTAACCCCAGGTCTGCGGCTGCCATCGTGTGAAAGGTGCCAGCCGGTAGATGCAGCCGTCTGCGTGGTTGCACGGTTACCTCACCCATTGCCTGCCGTGCAAATGCACCTTCTACGGCGAGTATCGCTTCGTCCATGGTCAGCAGTTCGGTTACATGCTGTTCAGTTAGGTAGAGCGTCATTGTCATGACCTTTCTTGTTAACACTTGCGTCCATGTACATTCAGCCAGCGAACATCATGAAATATGGTGTCTTCTGCGGTTAGATTTCGATGAGACAGAGGCGCAATAGATTGGGGCGCTCACTTTCCCGAGAACCTGCGCCGTAGCCAGTAAGCTGGAGCCTGAAGGGCGGGATATGGCATATATTCCCTGATGTGTCGCGGCAAACATACTCGGCCAGGATACCGGCACCGGTGGGAGTGATGAGCTCCACCGTTCGTGGGTCGTCGTACCACGTAAACCCGTTTAAAAGTGCAAGCGTAGCTGGTGCCGGTGTAGGGATAATGCCATGCTGGCACTTGACCCACCCACGAGCGAATGGCAGATTAGAACATGCAATACTCTCAACACCGAGCATCTCCAGGCCGATACACGCACCAACTATATCCGCGATCGCGTCGGCCGCGCCAACCTCGTGGAAATGTACGTGGTTTCGGTCAACACCATGAATTTTTCCTTCGGCGTCGGCAATTCTTGTGAAAATTGCTGCAGATCGATGCTGAACATTTGGCGAAAGGTCGGACGACTGGAGTAGCTCAATAATATCTGCAAGATGAGTACCATGCACCGGCCGCTGGTCGGGTACCTGAACATTGACCTTCTTGCCTGTTATCCCTGTTCTCTCCACGGATTCGACATTGACTGTAAACCGGTCGTTGCCAAAGTTGCAAAGCTCTGTCATCCACGCAGCCTGGTCTACGCCCAGGTCTAGCAATGCGCCAAGTATCATGTCACCGCTAACTCCGCTAAAACAGTCGGCATATATGGATCGCATCTATTTGGCTGCTCCTACAAGCGATTGCTGGGCGTTCAGGAAATACTCAATCGCACTACGGCCATCCTCGCCAAGATTCATGGAATACTTGTTCACGTACAGCCCGATGTGCGATTCTATTACTCCAGGGGAGAGATCTTGTGCATATCTACGGCACAGCGCGAATGCTTCCTCGTAGTTGTCATTTGCCCACGCGAGACTACTCCGCACGATGCCTGTCATCACTTCAGGGTCTAGCGCACCATCCTTCACTACTAGTGCTCCAAGCGGTATTGGCAGGCCCGTGGAATGCTCCCAGTATTCACCAAGGTCGGCAACTAACCGTAGACCGTCCTGCTTATACGTAAAGCGTTTTTCGTGTATTACTACCCCCTGGGAGTTCGGGTTAGAACAGAGTTCCGCGTAGAGCACATCAAATGGCAGGTATTCGAGCTTCAGTACGGCTGGCGTTAATTCGCTTTCAAAGTGGCTGGCATAGTAGTGAAGGAGAAAGTTAGCTGTTGTATTCTGCCCGGGTGACAGTGTTACCTTCGCGCGGTTCCATGTGCCCCGTTGAGAGAGCAATAGCGGCCCCACACCGCGGCCCAACGCCCCACCGCAGGGCAGCATGGTATAGGCAGGTTGGCACGCAGGCAGGGCAGCTGCGCTTATCTTGGCGACGTCCAGCAACTGGGTCTGCACGTCCTGATTCAGGTTCTCCACGTCCTTAAATGCAGGCCGAAACTGCAAGCCGTGCAGGTCAATTTTGTTAAGAAGGAGACCGCTAAAGATGTAGACATCATTGGGACATGGAGAAATACCAAGCACTAGCTCTTTCATCGTACCTAATTCCTTCAACTCCTCGCGTCGTCAGATATAGCAAGGTCATGCTAATCATCTCGCTCTGGGTATAAGATGGTTATTTCTGATCAAAATATTTTGCATATAGTCGTGTAATATTTGACAGAATACTCACAAGGAATCTCTATCGTTTGTAACGAATATTACACAAACGCAATAGTGCATTGAAGTAACTCTTATCAGGCAATAACACGGAAACCAACCATGTCATCATTTTTGAAGGATACTGCTCAACCGTCGGACCCTCAAAAGCCACCTCATAAGGCTGCTGCGCGCCCAAAAGCTGTAACGTGGCGTAGCGTACTGATAAGTCTTTTGATTCTACCACTAAATGATTACTGGCAGGTGCAGATGGAAATCGTGCGGTATTCCGCTCATCCCAGCACCATTTCCCTATTTTTCAACGCGGTTTTTATTCTGTTGGTCGTTACGTCGATCAATGAGCTAACAAAGCGAATCTCGCCTCGTTTCTGCCTGGAGCGCGGTGAGTTGCTCCTAATCTATGGCATAGTCTGTATTGGCACAGCAGTGGTTGGACACGATACTCTGGAAGTCTTTGTGCCAATGCTTACCTACGCATTTCGCCATGCTACTTCATCAAATAACTGGGCAAACATAATAATTCCCCATTTAAAGAAGCCGTTCTTTATTAGTAATCCGGCTATTTATCGCTCGTACTACCTGGGGAACGATACAATATGGCGAATGAAGTATGTAATGGCCTGGCTGCCCGTTACACTCATATGGACTGCGTTTATAACCACACTCCTGTTTGTTATGTTATGCATAAATGCGATTCTACGAAAACAGTGGACGGATAGTGAGCGGCTTACATACCCCATAGTGCAATTGCCCCTACAGATTACGAATGAAGGCGCATTTCTAAAGGGGGGGCTGTTTCGAAATAAGCTGTTCTGGATTGGCTTCCTGGTGGCAGGAACAATCGATATGGTAAACAGCCTTAACTACTACTATCCCAGTATTCCCACGATCTTGACACCTGGTTTTGGACAGAGCTTTCTCGACATCTCCATCTATTTTACACACAAGCCGTGGAATGCTATAGGCTGGACGCCGGTTTCGTTCTATCCATTTATGATCGGCCTTGGCATGTTTATGCCGCTTGACTTCCTGTTTTCCATGGTGTTCTTCTACTGGTTCTGGAAGATGCAGCACGTTGTTGCTTCAGCGATGGCCTGGGATCGAACACCCGACTTTCCATACACCGAAAACCAGTCATTTGGCGCATACCTATCGTTCTGTTTCTACTCAATCTGGTTGAGCCGCAGTTACCTGAAGGATGTTTATAACAAGGTATTGGGGCGCCCGTCGCACCTTGACGACACGCTTGAGCCTATGAGGTACCGATCAGCAGTTGCGGGCATTTTTGTAGGAGTCACTGCACTTGTAGGGTTCTCCGCCTATCTCGGCATGACGTGGTGGGTTGGTGTAATCTTCTTCATCATGTATTTTGCCCTGGCGCTTGCAATAACCCGAATGCGTGCAGAATTAGGCACTCCCATCAACGACCTCCACTTTACTGGGCCCGACCAGGTTATGACGCGCATAGTAGGCAGTAAGCAGTTCAATACCGATACTCTCACCGTGTTTTCGCTATATTTCTTTTTTAACCGCGCCTACCGTGGACACCCTATGCCCATTGAACTTGAAAACTACAAATTGGCGGAGCAGACGCGCACTGACTTCAGGAAATGGCACTGGGCGATGATTATTCTTGGTGGAGCAGCCGTATTTATAGGCTTTTGGACGATTTTGCAACTGATGTATAGTTATGGGGCCGAGGCAAAATCTGCGATGACCTTTGGTCCAGAATCTTACAATCAACTTCAATCCTGGATCAGCAGTCCTACTCACGGGCAATTCGGGCAATTAATGGCGCTGTGTGCAGGTATAGGTTTCGCTGGGTTCCTGCAGTGGATGCGCATACAGTTTCCCTGGTGGCCGTTTCATCCCCTTGCATATGCTGTATCGTCTTCCTATGAGATAAACCTTGTGTGGGGGCCACTCCTTATAGCGTGGGTGTGTAAATCGCTACTACTTCGCTACGGGGGGAGAGGCGGCTTCCAGCGAGCCCTCCCATTTTTTATGGGTCTTATGTTGGGCCAGTTCGTAGTTGGCAGCCTGTGGAACATATACGGCATAATACGGGGATTACCTACATACCAGTTCTGGCAATGATACTGAGCATGGTAGATTGCGTGGATTTATACGGCGCACCAGTTCGTTAGGGAATATCATTACGTCTATGCTGATTGTCGCTTACCAGTTTTGAAGATAGCCTACATTGTAACCATACGCCACGGCCTTGTGATTGTACGTTTCACTTTGTCGCGTTCCTACGATCATTCCGATAAGGTTACTATTGAGATCAAATACTGGCGCACCCATATAATTATACTGGTTGTGATAGTTAACCTCAAAGCCGCTTAGTGTCTGGAACTTGGTACCTGGATCCAGATAGTAGTTGGCAATTACAGGATGTTGCTGTAAGTGGCTGGTAGTGCTGTTTGCATCTTGATCGAGTAATGCAATCGTTACCGTGGTATTTAACAGATTTGTCACCTGAGATACTTGCGGTAATGATAAGAGAACTGGCTTTGCTAGCGTAATCCGAGCTACATCAGCGTGTAGCAGAATTGAACTTGCCGGCACATCCTGTTTGGTAAACGGAGCGGACGAGCCTGTTAAGACCTCCACATCGGTCAATTTCTGGGCAACGTTTTGCACCTCTGTTGCGGCTACTAAAACGGTTGTAGAATTGAGCACTGTCCCAGCACCAACCCTAAACCAATTTCCGTCTAAATTCTGTTGTAGAATTACCGCCTGAGTATTGAACTCGTTCGTAGTCGCTTGCCCGGAACTTGTTGGAGTATTGGGCATGCTCGGATTTGCAGATGCGGGATTTGGAGGGGTACCAGCAGGATCCGCAGTAACACTGCTCGGCACCAATGGGTTGGAGTAAGCCGTAGTGCCGCTATTCGTTGCGAGTGTCGGCAAATTTTTCGGCACGACAAACTTGTGCGGATCCGACTGATGCGTTAACCGTATAATTAACTGTTTAACTCCAGCGACCGTGCATATAACAATGCACAGAAGCAAGACTCGGGTGAAAACAGTGTTTGACATCTTGCGGACGGGCCGCATTTTATTGCCAGTTCCACCACTTTTTCCTAGGCTATCGCCAAGAAATTCAGCCTCAAAATCGCCGAGGTGAATCACTGAACCGGACAGCAGACGACCTAGTTGCACAGGTTTGCCATCAACTTCCGTGCCGTTCTTGCTATTTTGGTCCTCAATCAGCCAACCTATGCCATCCCACCGTATTATCGCATGCTGCCGAGAGAGTTCGGTGTAGCCTGTCAGGTCAAACGTAGCGTCACTCGATCGGCCCAATACGACAGCGTATGAGTCAATTTCGAGTAAACTACCGCTTAGCGGTCCGCTTAGAACTTTGAGTTGGGCTTGCACCATGATTTTGCCTCTTTAGTCATTTCGACTCGGTGTGGTTAGCGTTGTGGCATCTGCGCTACTACGGCAGAGCAATTATCTGTACTACCGGCGTCCATAGCAGCGTGTACAATACGCATAGCTGCTTCTGCAGGCTTGCTTGTCGCGATGATCATACGCATGGTTGGTTCATTTAGCACTTCGTGTACGCCATCACTGCAAAGTAGAAAGATGTCGGCAGGTTGCACATCAAAGCCGTGTATATGCGGTGTCAAGTCGCCATCAATGCCAATTGCCTGAGATAGGACGTGGCCCTGTGGGTGCTTTCGAGCAACGCGGTCGTCAATACCTAGCAGGTGGGATACATAAAGGTCATCACGAGTGAGGCGGCGCACGCAATCGTCACGAAACTGATATGCCCTGCTGTCGCCTACACTCGCGACAACTCCCTTCTCCGGTCGTACAGTTACTGCTACAACGGTGCTACCCATGCCTGTGTACTGCGGAGAGTCGATCACGTTTTGAAGTACACATTGCTGGGTCTTTTTCAAAGCGTCTTCCAATTGTTGTTCTGGTGGCTCAAAACCGTGTTCAGCGAAATAGTGTAAAAGGGTTTGAGTTACAAGCTCGCTTGCCACCTCACCTCCTTCGTGACCACCCATGCCATCTGCCAATACGAGTAGCACCTCACCCGGTGAGGAACCAATAAGGAACGAAGCTCTGTCCTCGTTCTCGGTTCGCTTTCCCTTATCGGAAAAGACAGATATGTTTGTGAGTTCAATCATTTTGCGAGCCCTACGGATATCGATGAAGACCTTTTTGTTTGGACTGGACCAGGAGTATCCGTACCACTCGGCGGTGGAGCGCCCGAACTAGTTGGGGATCCATAGCGTGGTGGGATACTACCTAGACTGGGTTTTTGGGTGGTCGTAGATAGCGCGGATCCGTGATTGACTTTGCTCGGCTTTCCTGGGAGCTTCACTCCGGTTTCAAACCTGTTATGTGAAATTTTAGCAGCACCAGCGGTTCGGTAATCATTCCCCTTATGTGCATACCATCCAATGCCAAAACCAAGCAGCAGGCTGGTAGCTAGTGCAATAACCAAGTAGGATAACTTCGTGTGCACCGTATGGGAACTTTCATTTTGCTCACTATCAAGTGGTATGCGCACCCATTCATTAAACTTAGGTCGATCATCAGGATCGTATGCCCGTGCACGGCTCGGTAGGGAGTCAGTACCCATAATCGTTCACGTTTCTAAAATAGCGCAACAAACCTGCATTTGCTACGACGAGTAGTTCCCAGTGCACTAGGTTTTATCTCCTTGCAAGAGTGGCTCCGCCTTGAAAAGGAACGCACGAATAAAATCCGTTGGTATCTCAACCATCAGAATGGTACCGGTAGCGTTTGAACCCCGGTGAATTGCAATAACATTGCCATTTGCATCGACGACTGGACTTCCTGAGTCGCCGGCAACACCTGAGCCGCTCATATGTACGGCGATGATGTGCTGGTTATCATCGCGCTCTAGTTCATTAATATCGTGCGGCTGATTCTCAGGGTCAGGGTAGGGAGAAAAAACCGGATATCCGTCACCGTTAACCTGCAAGTGCTTGAAGATATTTCCATTTTCCTTAAAGTCGACACCTCCCCCCTCTGGAAAGCCCTCCATAAATACTCTGTCGGACGGGCCAACCGAACTCGTATGCCCAATTATTAAGGGCGTAGCGCCAGTGGGAGCAGGCTGCGGTAGCCTGATGAGCGCTAAATCCGTATCAAACTGACCAGTATCGTTGTTGTTAGCCGGTGTAAATGTGCAAATATTGGTAGCCGGTACCTGAATGGATACCTCGTGGCCACTCCCAGAAAAGAAGGTAATCATGCAGTTCACGGTCTGTTCACTTCCCCCTGCAGGTACCGATTCCTCGTTGGTAACGACGTGCCGATTTGTTAAAACATACTGGTCACTAATCAGGAATCCCGTACCTATTGCATCTGCGTCGGGGGATGTTCCGTTGATGCAAGCTATCAGGACTACACCGGAACGGACTCGCTCTTCAACCGGCGCTGATAGTACTAAAGGGCTGGGTCGAGGCAGTAGAGTATATATGGTGCTCGCAAACAAGGCAATAAATGCTACTGCCAGTGCCTGCTTTAGTTGGCGGGAGGTTGCCTTATGTGCCTCCAGTAACTTATGCAAATATGTAGTATTTGATGAATGGTTCTTCGGTTTGCTCGATATTTCGTTAGCGTCCTTTTCGATGACAAATAGTGCTTCGAGACCACCCACATCTATTGTTGACGATGAACTTAATGCCGATACAGTCACAGGCAGGCCATCGACCAGGACTCCGTTGGTGCTTTTAAGATCCTCGATCATCCAGCTGCCGTCCTGCTGGTATATTCGGGCGTGTTTGCGTGACATCGCCTCATATTGGTGCAGAGGAAAGGTGCTTTCGCTACCACGACCAAGTATGGCGCCCTTGTCCGGAACTGTAAGCAATTGTCCAGCCAGCGGCCCGCTTCGAATTTGTAATATTGCCTTAGGCATAAGGTGGTTACTCTCGACGCTTCTTTAATGGTACAGAAGTAAAGTTCTATGGCGGTAAACGTTGTCTATCCCCGGTGAAACTGCGTTGATGCCGCGCTTCAACCTGCATGCGGCTTCGTACTGCATTCCCATTTCGATATCCGCCAAGACTGCTCGAGAATTGCGTTAACCATAATCAAGGAGCACCAGCAGGCGGATTAGTGGTTAGCCCAGGTAGTGATGTGCCCTGCGTTGTGGGTGCCGGTTGTTCACTGGTACTGCCCGCAAATACGGGCATTCCATTCGGCCCGTAGGATGCCGCACTGATCCGGTCACCAAAGGCAGCATTAGCGAAATTACTGGGAGTTCCTGGCGATTGGCCACACCCAGCAGCCAACGAAGATATTGCCACGCATAGCACAACGGGCGATTGGCGAACAATATTTAGCCAGTTCATCTTTACACCCTTTTGAATACAAATTCGGTGGAGGCTACCGTTATGCGGTCGCCATCACAAAGGTTATATGGCCCTCGTACCGTAAAGCCCAGTTGCTCGCCATTAAGGTGGGTGCCCTCGGGTGCAGCCACGTCACAAAGCAGCCAATTCTCTTCTCGCTTAACGATTAATGTTTGTACGGAGAGAGCCAAGTGATCGTCGAGATTTATGAAGCATTTTGTCCCGCTACCTATGGTAATCCAATCGTCTGTTAGCTCGATAAGTCGTCCCTGTAACTTTCCTTGTGAACAGTACAACCATGCAACTGAGCCGACAACTGCCTCAAATTGCGTTGTTAAACTAGAATTAGCTGTTTTTGACTGAGCCAGACCGCACCTTGGTTGTTCCACCGGCAGTGGTACTACCACACCGGATGTGGAACCAGGTTGCCTTACGACGGTTACACGATCGTCCTGGTCAACTTGTGGGCCTATCACTCGTTTCTTGGTTGTAGGGTCTGCCTCTGCCATAAAGTAGTCTCCTAATCGTAGTCTTCAAACTGTAACTCGCACCTTTAGTTACCGATTACCGAAAGTAAGTGAAAAATGGGATGTGATTTTTGCCGAAAACTTACGGGCAGGTCGGTTTGTGTTTGTTAGTCCTGACCGGGTGTCTTATAGCTCGGTTCAGGATCGCGCTTTACATTTCTGCGAACCCGTAAAGCGTTTACGGCAGATCGATACAATGCGGAGCCGCTCCGTTTCTTGAGAGGTTGCAACGACGCTCGCCATACCTGCTCTACCGCAATGCGCATCTCATTTGCATCCTTGAACCGGGCCTCCGGACGCTTCTGCAGTGCACGAGCGATTACTGAGCGCATTCCTCGCGGAATATTTACGGGGATTGGTGGCAACGGTTTATGTACCTGCTGATAGAGTATTTGCAGTGTATTTTCGCCGGTAAAGGGCAAGTATCCGCATGTCATCTGGAAGAGAATGAGGCCAAGACTGTAAAGGTCCGATCGTTGCGCCAGGTGCGGATTGCTGCTGTCCAAGGTACCCTCGGCTTGTTCCGGACTCATATATTCAGGCTTACCCAACACTGCTCCCACCTGGGTAAGGGTCTTTTCGCTTCCCTGTGTTCGAGCTATACCAAAATCTATCAGCTTAGTAGTGCCGTTTGTGCAGAGAAACACATTGCTTGGCGATAGGTCCCTGTGGATTATCCCGCCGCTATGGGCACAATTCAGCGCTGCCAGTATCTCGCATGCTATTCTACAGGTGAAAGGAACCGATGGCTGGGGAGTTGTTTCAAGGTAGCTGCGAAGAGTGTCGCCATTTAGGAATTCCATTGCAAGGAATGGACTATTACCGCAGTAATCGTGTTCTAAAAGCCTTACTATATTCGCATGCCTCAACTTGGACAGTGTGAGTGCTTCGCGTTGAAAACGGTCCCGAAATTCGACGGCCTCCGCCACTTCGGGCCGCATAACTTTCAACGCTACCGCTCTTTTCGTGGGAATGTGTATTGAACTGTAAACTTCGCCCATGCCACCCTGGCTAATAAGGCCTATCAGTTGGTAATCGCACATCTCCAACCATGTTATTGTCACAGGTGCCTCCAATGGTCAGGTTGCGCTTACGACCATAGTGTAGAAGATGCAGAATCGCGTTTCATATTTCACGAACTCATAAATCGCGACGTAAGGTTTCTTCTGGCCTCTTGCCGCGGGTTGATTATCTGTTGGCGGATGCTGCTCATCATATTGCCAATTGTAAGGTCGTTTAATCGGAGGTGAGACCAGAGTACGGTGAATTCGGTTATCGGTATTTCCAGTAACATAGCAATCTCGTTAAATATAGCAACGCCAGCATTTTGAAACAGCTGAACGACTCCTCGT
>JAJZFK010000279.1 GCA_021805405.1 bacterium | reverse complement strand
TTCCGCTGAGTGGTTAGGTATCCTGAGCGGCGCCAGTGCTTTACCCTATGTTGCATTATCGTTACACGGTGGACACCTTGCAGACAGGTGCTCACGACGGGTAATCATGGTAGTGACACAAACTGCCATGATGATTTTGGCGTTTGTGCTCGCATTCCTCGCGTCGCATTGGTCGCCAATGCATATTCAACCATGGCATATCGCTGTGCTATCGGTACTTGGCGGCTTCGTTAACGCATATGCCATGCCAGCACAACAGGCGTTCGTAACCGACATGGTAGAAGACCGGAGAGCGCTGGGTAGCGCAATCGCACTGGGCTCATTGCAGTTTAACCTTGCTCGCGTTCTTGGCCCAGTTCTTGCAGGTATTGCCCTGGCCAAATTTGGTGCAGCGATATGCTTCTTCATTAACGGGGTGAGCTTCATTGCAGTAATTATCTCGCTGTTGATGATGAGGACCCGGCCGGTGGTTGCTGTGGACAATAAAGGCTCCATTTGGGATGGGTTTGGCTATATCGTTCGTAATTCCGCTGTCATGCGTGTTTTCATGCTGGTTAGCTCGGCAAGCTTTTGTGTGTGGTCCGTCGGCACGCTGTACCCGGTTTATGCCGACGAGTTCGTGCACGTGGTCTATGGCATTGTGATGTCACCAGCTTTGAGGAAAGCAGACTCGGCCATACTGCTTAGCCAATTGATGGCCGCTACCGGTGCAGGGGCAGCTACAGGCGGATTAATCGCTGCCGCCGCAGCCAACAGGTTAGATCGCCGTATATCGCTGTACGGTGCGGCTTTTGGTTTTGCTGGCGGTTTACTACTATTTGCCCTGGTTCACAACTATGCATTGGAACTCGCTCTGCTGTTCGTGTCAAGCGTGTGTATGGTGGTGTTCGCTGTAACGGCGAACACTACCGTGCAGGAACGTGCCCCCGATATTTTGCGAGGGCGGATAATGGCCGTCTATGCCCTGCTATTTGGCGGCCTTATGCCCGCCGGCGGGCTAGAAATAGGATTTATTGCGAATCGCTATGGCGCCCTTCAAGCCGTCAAGATCAACATTTTGATGTTCACCATAATTGGTATGGTCACTATTGTGTGGCACGTAATTGATAACAAGGCATCATCGTAAGGATATTAGGGGCGATTGCAGGTACGGTTTTCGCGATCGTGCGCTACGCGGTGAACACAAAGCTCATTCATGCCAACTGCAGCGGAAGACATTTTCACGTGATGTGGACCTTGGAGGCGACCGACGGTTCGTTGTGATTATACTGAGGCGGCTTTACTGCAAGCGTTTGCCAGGCGGCATTGTCACCAATGTATAAAAAAGCAGGCGGCGTCAATGGCCGCCTGCTCGTCCGGTCGCTACTTACAGTGGAAAGTACGTCACTATTGGCAGTCAGTATGTGAAACTGTCTTGATCAAGTGGATGGGGTAAATCACCACTGTGCGGTAACACTACCTGCAAATAGCCATCCGGGTTCTGATACCTGCAAATGACTTTCATACGAAACGAACCACTTTGAAGCCACGTGGACGTTGGATCCGGAGACCATCCATCCACCTGCCCCGGGCTTAGTCCACGGGCAGAAGTCCAAGGGAAATCAAACCAGTCTTGCTGTGGCGTACGATATGCGCGAACTGTGGTTGCAAAGGGGTATTTTGGTGAGTCGGAGAGATTCTTTATGCGATACTGCACCCAAAATTTTCCATCTCTCATTAAAGCAAAGGGGCCGTCCTGCACCACCAAATAGGGCTCAACTGTCCACAACATTCCACCCTTGGGGTACTTGACAACTGGATTGTAGTTTACAGTTCTTACGTCTGCGGACGAAAACCCCATTCCATGAAAAACGTCCTCATCGACAATGGGCCGTGCGAAGAAGTGACCATCCATCGGCTGGGCTCCCACAAGCTCCTGTATCCAGTAAACTTTACTGGAGCCATGCATCCGGACGAGGTGGGCGATAGGTGCTTCCCATGACGTTTGAGTATATAATTGCGCTGCAGAAATCGATAGTACATCGCTGGCCTTCAGGTGCCAATCCACAAAGCAGTCTTCACTTGGGATCGCTCTTCGCCTTCCATTCGTTACTAGATAAACGCTGTCTTCATCGGTTGCACGGTACAATCCGTCGGGAAGTAATGGTGGATGAATGAATCCCGAAAGGGTTACCCACGCTTGCCGTGCCTCAGAATAAACCAGGCCAGGGTATGTTCCCTTCCTGAAGGTCTGTTCGTCCCATTCGCGATGTCCGCGTGGTGCATAGTTGTACTCGTCAACTACCCACGTGGTGCCGTCTGGTGCTACGCTCGTAACATAGGCTACGTGATTTGGCATGCACATAATGGAGCCAACGGAAGGTATGAAATCTTTATTGCTTCCGTTAGATACCGTTGAATACCAGTCGCTGGCTGTGCCACTGTAGGTCAGCTTCCAGCCAGCTTCCAGACACCTGCCATATACATACCAGGTGCTTGTGCCACGGAAATCGCTATATAGCGGGTTATTTGCCTTGAAAGCCGGCGCATTTATTGTGTCACGGTATGGGTCATTGGGTAGTCTGGGGAATTTCTGGGGGCTTGCGGCAAAGACACCAAGCAGCAACAGTATCATGCCGAGCCCAACGAAAAACAGGGTTTTTGATTTCATGCCTTGCTCCGTTCATGCCAACGTATCCGGCAAGTTTCGAAGGAATTGTACCTAAAATAAAAATAATTACAACTGTAAGTGCTGCTAGAAATGTAACGAATTCGCCCCGTTTACAGGCAAAACCAGGCCACGGCTGTAGAATTTGCATTCTAAAGTGGCCATTGCAGTGTCATCAACAACCGAGGACATTCTAGCAATTTCTGTTCGCTGATTGAATTATGGCACGAAATGCATTTACTAAATCATTCTTACTCACTTCTTGTAAGTAGGAGCGCCGGTACCACAGAGTACCGACAACCAAGCAACCCTAAGTCACGGTGCTGCATTGCAAATTGTTTGCGTAATGATGAGCTAACACAAATCATGCCAAGTTTGCTATTTTGGTAGCGCCGCGGAAGTTGCGTGGTCCCGGCTGTGATTCGAGATTGAAATATCTAGAATTCA
>JAJZFK010000485.1 GCA_021805405.1 bacterium | reverse complement strand
ACAGGAGCGCGGGCGCTTCGTCAAGGTCTTCCCGCACGAGTACAAACGCGCCCTCGGCGAGCTCGCGGCGAAGCGCGAGGCGCAGGTCGCGACCTGCTTTGAGCAGCCGCTCCACCTGCGCCGCCCATCAGCATCACTCCAACCGAGGCCAATATCCCCAAGCCTGTTATCATATTTCGCATCGCTTCACCTCCGTAGCATTTCTGCGTGCGTGAACGCTCACAAGGTCTGGCGCAGAATTGACTTTATCTTCATAATTAATACACCTTACGTAAGATGCATCACCCGAATTCCACACCCTCTGTACCATATCGAAATCTGCTACGGCGCGCTCCACCTCATGCCTCGCGTCATGGAATTACATTGCGATTCACCATGGTGCAGAACTACTGCAGAGCAACATCACCCGTTTCACCAGTTCTTATTCGGATTACGTCGGCAGTAGGAATTAGAAAGATCTTTCCATCACCAATCTCGCCAGTGCGCGCATGCTGTGCAATTACTTCCGCAATATGACGTGCTTCGGCGTCAGTCGTGACAATTTCAATCTTAATCTTCTGCAGCAGATTCACCTTGTACTCAGCGCCACGGTAGTGATGCGTTACACCCTTCTGCTTTCCGGCACCACGAACTTCGGAAACGGTCATTCCGTTAACACCGATATCCTCAAGCGCGGCCTTCACCTCATCTAACTTCTGTGGTCGTATGAGTGCTTCTACTTTTATCAATGTCCTGCCTCTCTTCAATTATTGGTTGAACGTAGCCTGCAAATCACCTGAGTTACTAGTATACCCACGCATATACCGGGCGTATATTTTTTGTATCGTGAACCAGGCATACTACTATTACAGCATAGTAACCAGGTTCATCACCAATCGAAAGCTTAGCTTACGTCCTAAGCTCAAATCGCAAAAAAACGCCCGGTCTGCAGCATGTGCAAATCGGGCGGAAATTCTAACGATTGGTAGGCCAGGCTATTCCAGAGCGGTGTCGCCCGTCTCTCCTGTTCGAATGCGAATGACGTCAGCAGTAGGAATAAGAAAGATCTTCCCGTCGCCAATTTCCCCAGTCTGTGCTGCCTTGGCGATGGTGTCGGCAATCGTTCTTGCCTCGCCATCGGTCGCTACGATTTCAATCTTGATTTTCTGCAGAAGGTTAACAGCGTACTCGGCTCCCCGGTAGTGATGAGTAACGCCTTTCTGCTTACCAGCGCCCCGCACTTCGGAAACCGTCATTCCCTTGACTCCAATCTCCTCAAGTGCCTGCTTCACGTCATCCAGCTTCTGGGGCCGGATAAGCGCTTCCACCTTAATCATGACTTACTCCTCTCAGGTGGGCCGTAAACCTCGTCAACGGCCCATAGTGAACAGTGCCTTTACTCTATACCCTCGCTACCCTAGAGGTGCGGCATGGGCCTCCGATGCTCCTGACTGAGAGAAAGCACTGGGGCTCATTGCGCCTGGCATGGCACCAGGAACCAGCGCGTACTCAGGATAAGCAGGGATACCGTGCTCATGGATATCGAGCCCCTCTTCCTCACCAGCCTTGGATACACGAAGTAGACCCATTTTGTGCACAGCGAACATGAGAGCGAAGGCTGCAACGAACGTCGAAATCGTGATGATCGCGTTGCCGATTATCTGCGCCTCAAGTAGTGTCCAGCCGCCACCGTAGAAAAGACCCTTTAGCGCAGTACCAGACATACCGTACGCACCGCTGCCGCTGAACTGACCGCTGGCGAACAGGCCCAGGGACCAGGTGCCCCAAATTCCTGCAAAGCAGTGAACAGGAACCGCACCAATCGGATCGTCGATGCGAAGGTACTCGAGCAGGTTAACGCCCATTACAACAACGACGCCTGCAACAGCACCAAGGATAACAGCACCGGTTGGCGTTACCCAGTAACATGGGCAGGTAATCGCCACAAGGCCCGCAAGGAAGCCGTTAACAGTAAATCCAAGGTCCCATTTTTTGGTCTGCGGAAAGGCATAGATCATCGCCATAAGTCCGCCCGAACATGCTGCCAGCGTTGTGTTGGCAGAAACTCGACCAATACCACCGAAGTCGATTGCAGAGAGTGTGCTTCCGGGATTAAATCCGTACCAGCCGAACCATAGAATAAGGCCACCAGAACAGGCAATAACAAGGTCGTGCGGCAGCATAGGGCCACCACCGTCTCTCTTGAACTTGCGACCAATACGCGGCCCAAGAACGAGCGACCCAGCGAGAGCGATCGTACCACCGATGGTGTGTACAACGGTAGAGCCTGCGAAGTCATGGAAGCTCTGGCCCAGGTGAGGCAGGAAGTAACCAGTGCTGCCCATCAGTGCCAGGAAGCCGTCTGGCCCCCAGGCCCAGTGTCCAACAATCGGATATATGAAGCCAGACACACCGACGCTGTACAGCAGGTCGCCAACAAAACCAGTTCGGCCAATCATTGCGCCAGAACACACGGTAGAGCAGGTATCAGCGAATGCAAACTGGAAGATCCAGTGCGCAAGAAACGCTACAGACGTATCTGTGGTAGATCCAGCCACTGTGTAGGAATAGGTAGCAGGAGCATGGTTGAGGAAGAACCAATGCAAACCAATGAAGCCATTTCCTGTGCTGAACATGAAGGCGTAGCCCCATGCCCAGAACAGCAGGCCGCAAAGGCATGTATCTACCACGCACTCCATCAAGACGTTTACCGTTTCACGAGATCGGCAGAAACCGGCCTCGAGCATGGTAAAGCCTACCTGCATTCCGAAAACAAGGTATGCAGCCACAAGCACCCAGGCGGTGTTAATTGCACTAACCACTACAGCGTTGGCTGCATGTGGCGCCGGATCGGCACTTGCGCTTCCTCCCGTTAGGAACGAATAAATTGCAAACACTGCCACGAGTATCGCCAGCGCAACAGTCTTGCCGAGCATCAGCGTGTAGGTGCCGTTGCTCGGCCAGTCTTCCCAGATTCGCGGCGCGCCGTCCCGCGTGAGCACGACCTCGCAAATCGTCCCGAAGCGACGCGCGCTGTCGGGCTCCACTGCGGCCAGCCGCTGCGCCAGCTGCCGGTCCCTCGGCGCGTTGCGCGCGAGAAGCTCCGCATACTCCGCGATCTC
>JAJZFK010000249.1 GCA_021805405.1 bacterium | reverse complement strand
GCCCGACGGCCACAGTGGCTCAATAATATCACCACATCAGGCTTCTCATTATGCCGTAATTCTGTTACAAGTTCGCGTGCACACTTTAGCGGGCTGGCAAAACGGAACGGAGACGCATGACGCACCTTCATCTTTTCAGTGATCATCGCCACGGTAAGGCCAAAGACTGCAACTTTACAATCTCCTACTTCCAAGAGTACATGTGACTTTACGGGTGGCGCATCTCCTGACACGCTATACAGGTTGGCACACAAAACAGGGAACTGGGCCTGTCTCACCTTGGACTGCAGACCAGCGCGGCTAAAATGAAACTCCCTGTTCCCAAGCGTCATCGCATCGTATCCAGCACTATTCATTAATTCATAGATTGGCTCTGTATAGTGAAAGGTAATGTTTCCTGCAGATACCGCATCACCTGCATCGATTAGCAGCGCGTTGGTCTCGTACTTTAGGCGACGGAGCGCGGTGGCCTTTTCCGCCGTCAATTTGTTGTGAAAATCATTGGTGTGAATGACCGTGAAACGCCGCGTAGTCGTCAACTGCTTTTAGCCTCACCTGTGGGGTCTAGCAGCGGTAAGCACATTACAGTATCATCATGAGAGTACGCAGGTACACAACAGCATAGAAAAACGAGAGGTTCCACTCCAGAATTGTGAATCTGATGCCTGGCACCCGGTGAAATTGCGATTGCATCGCATGGGCCAACTTTGCAAACTTCGTCTTCAATTGCCATTCTTCCAACACCGCTTAAGATATAGTAAATCTCCTCTGTGTTGGGGTGACTGTGTGCTTCCGTAAACTTGCCGGGGAGCAACTGTGCCTCTGCCAGACTCTGCCGAGTAATGCAGCTGTTTGCCGGTGCTAATAATTCCCGAATAGTGGATGAATCTTTTGTTACAAACTGTGGTACGCTATGGCGATTTACAATATCCAATAATCAGTGCTTTCGGTTGTGTATTGTTCGGTCGAAGTCGGTTAAATTGTACCGAATGTTCGACAAGAAAGGAACCATAGAAACAATGGATAGGACACCAGTTTTCGCAGGAACCCCTGTTTCCGGCGCACCATATACGCCTGGCATTAAGGCAGGTAACCTGGTATTTGTATCGGGCCAGGTGCCGCTCGACGCTACGACAGGTACCATTGTTCGCGACGACTTCGAAAAGGCAGTCGCCGTTTGCCTCGACAACGTAGACCGTATTCTCCAATCTGCTGGCACTAGCCTTGCAAATTGCGTAAGGGTTGGCGTATTTCTCGCGAACATGGAGAACTTTGCCAGGATGAATGCCGTATATGCGAACCGGTTTGGCGACGTGAAGCCCGCGCGTACCTGTATTCAGGCACAATTACCGTTAGGAGTCGATGTCGAGATAGAGGCAATTGCCATTGTAGTGTGACAGCCGCTTACTGCAGCAGACTGTCAACAAATTTCGAGGGATCGAAGGTTGTCATCTTGTCGACCTGTTCTCCCAAACCAACGAGCTTTATTGGTAGGTGAAGCTCATCTGCAATAGAAAAAACGATACCGCCCTTGGCCGTGCTGTCCAGCTTTGTCAGGATGATTCCAGTCAAGGGTATTGCCTGCAAGAATTGGCGCGCCTGGTTGATAGCGTTTTGCCCGGTATTGGCATCCACTACTAATAACACTTCATCTGCCGGGCGTCCAAGCTCGCGCTCCGCAATACGGTTGATCTTCTTGAGCTCCTCCATGAGGTTTGCTCTGTTGTGCAACCGGCCCGCGGTGTCGGCAATCACATAGTCTGCACCGCGCGCTCTGGCTGCTTTAATGGCGTCGAATACAACTGCACTGGGGTCTGCTCCATCCCTATGCTTAACCAGGTCGGTACCTAGCCTGTCGGCCCAAATCTGTAACTGATCGATTGCGGCAGCCCTAAAGGTATCGGCAGCGGCTAGAACGACCTTCTTCTTCCTGTTTTGAAGAAGGTTAGTAAGTTTCGCAATACTTGTAGTTTTGCCAACACCGTTTACGCCTACCACCAGGTAGAGTGTTGGCAAATCCGGTGCCACGGTAAGCACTGACTTGGTAGGATCTCCCCCCGAAAGCAGTGCAACTAGATCTGATTTAAGGTGAGCGACCACTTCGTTGACAGTTGCAAGCCGATTCTGCTGCACTGTCAATTTCAACTCGTCAAGGATTTGTGTAGTGGCATGAACGCTGAGATCGGCCTGTATCATCATGACTTCAAGCTCTTCAAAAAGCTCCTCGTCTACTTTGCCACGGCCGGTAACAATCTGTTCAACTTTCTGTCGGATACTCTTAAACAGCGAAAACTGCATGCGTAACAAATCCTTTCGTGCAAAAGCACGTGTGTTAGGCGAATAAAACGGTATTACCCGGCAATGCCTGCAACCACTAACCCTTAATGCCAGTGAGGGTAATGCCCTCAATGAAATACCGCTGTGTAAAGAAGAATAGCACAAGCACGGGCACCATCACCATAGTGGAGGCCGCCATCATCATACCTGGTTCGCCACCGTGGGAGTTCTGAAAGAGTTGAAGCGCGTACGCGAGTGTCTCTTTCGATGGAGAGCTTATGTAGATTAGTGGCCCTCTAAAGTCATTCCACGCACCCATGAATCCCATGATCGTGAGGGCTGCAAGCGCAGGTTTGATGAGTGGAAGCATAATCCGCCAGTAAGTGAGGTATGGAGAACACCCATCGATTTTAGCGGCGTCTTCCAGTTCAGTTGGGATACCTAGGAAGAACTGCCGTAGCAAAAACACGTTAAATGCAGAGGCAAAGAATGAGGGAAACCAAAGCGGCTTTAGGGTGTCTATCCAACCCATCCATCGGAAGATGAGAAACACCGGCATCATAGTTACTGCCGCAGGCAGCATCATTGTGGCAAGCACTACCGTAAAGGTGACATCGCGTCCGGGCCACTTTAGCCGGGAAAATCCATATGCCACCATAGAAGATGAAAGCAGCGTACCAATGATTGAAAGCGAGGTCACAATGAGCGTGTTTTCCAGGAAAACAAGACCGTAGTCCGTGTCCGCCGGAAGGAACTTCAGCGCATCGGAATAGTTGCTCCATAGCGGAGCGACATGGCGAATAGGCTTTAAATCACTGTCCCGGGTG
>JAJZFK010000478.1 GCA_021805405.1 bacterium | reverse complement strand
ATCTCGGTGCGGTGGGTTGTTGGGTTGCCGGGTGTGATTAACAGCTTGGCTAAAAATGCCTTTGCAGGGTTTGAGTATAGCCTACCCGCGGCGATTGGCGGCATCGTGGCGCTAGCATACACGGGGCTATACCCGCTTATCGCACTGTTGTTACCCGGCCATGCTACCAGGTTGATGGCACTCGCGGTGCTGGTTATCATGGCGATTGGAGCACGGGCAGTGCGAAGCCTTTCCGGTGCCGACATGGTTTATGGACTCGCATATCCGTTGGCATCCATTTTGCTCATGTACATCATAGTTAGGGCAACCTGGTTTGCTTACAAGCAAAACGGAATAATTTGGCGCGGCACTCTTTATTCGCTGGATGAATTACGCCGTGGGGTAGTGTGAGGCAGGTATGTGTGAAATAGGCAGTGAAACCAATAGCATTGCACAGACCGAGCAGCGCAATTTGCGCACGATGAACATGGACAGCCTGCCCGCTGATAAGCTTGTCAGGCTGTTATTCGAAGAGACTATCGACGTGCGGCAGGCAGTGGAAGCCGTACTGCCCCAGCTTGGTGCGTTGGTTGAGGTGGCCGCACGGTGCGTAACGAATGGTGGACGCATCATCTACGTCGGTGCTGGAACAAGTGGTCGCCTTGCGGTACTGGATGCCAGCGAGTGTCCTCCAACGTTCTCGGTACCTGCAACGATGGTAGTGGGCGTTATCGCCGGCGGCAATACGGCTCTTACAAGTGCCGTAGAGGGTGCGGAGGATGACATTGCACGCGGTGCAGCAGAGGTTAACGAACTCAACGTTAACGATAATGATGTTGTGATTGGCCTTGCAAGCAGCGGGAGCACGCCGTTCGTTGCGGGAGCTTTGCAACAGGCGCGAATTTTGCGGGCCGTTACAGCCGTAATTGTAAATGTAACGAACGCTCCGCTTGCGCAGCACGCAGACTTCTGCCTTGTTGCGGTAACGGGCCCAGAGCCACTAACCGGCTCAACCAGAATGCGCGCCGGCACTTCTCAAAAGGTGATACTAAACATCATCTCAACTGGTGTTATGGTCATTACAGGTCGCGTTTATAGCAACCTCATGGTGGATGTGCAGCCTACGAATAACAAGCTTAAGAACCGCGCGGTACGTTTAGTGGCAGAGGCAGCTGGAGTATCGATGGATATCGCAGTGAGTACGTTGGAGCAGTGTAACTGGCAATGCAAACCAGCGATAATGATGTTGGCTACCTCTGTTACGGCTGAGGAAGCAATTCGAATGCTCGGTGTTTATCGTGGCAACCTAAGAGCTAGTCTCGAAGCATGCAGTGCGCAATTTGGCACGGCCCTGTGAAATTTCTCACAGTACATTGACGGGATTGTAGTGTATACGGTATTTCAGTAACAACGAAGTATGGAACAAAAACATTTGGCGAGTAATCATTGGCCACCGGGACCAAAACCCTAATGGAGAAGCAAGCAATGGAAGCTGGTAGCGTGCAGCCTGAAAAGAGTCCATCACCGGTAAGACGGCGAGCCGCAACTCCCGGACCTGCACTGGCACCGCCGACGATCCCGAGGACACGCCTTGTTACACTGGCCGCCGCTATCCTTATCGTTGGCGTGGGAATTGGAGGGGTGATTGAGCGGCAGCGTCACAAGTCACAGGATATCGTCGCTGTGGTAAACGGCAACATCATTCGCAAACAGTTCTTCTATCATCGACTTGAGCAGACTGCGGGAGTGCCCGTTATTCGGGCGTTAGTAAGTGACCAGATGATTCTTGCCTATGCAAAGTCGCTTAATTTGTTACCTTCAGAAGCTCTTGTAGACTCGGCCGTAAAAGACATAAGCTATAATCCAAACTTCCTGAAGCAACTGCAACAGAAGTTTGAAACCCCTGACGAATTAAAATATGACCTTCAGGTGCAGCTTGCCAAAGCTGCAATTCTCTCAAAGGGTGCACCAGTAACGGATGCGCAGATGCAGGCATACTACTACAAGAATGCTGATCCGCATAATCCCGCTGCGTTATTCTATCACCCCGAGCAGGCAAACATTGCCATTATTGTTGCACCCTCGAGTAAGATCGCATATGACGCACAGCATGACCTTCTACTAGGTGTGTCGTTTTCGGATGTTGCGCACAAGTACAGCGTTGATGCGAGCGCTGCGGACGGTGGTCTCTTGAAGGCGGCAGTATTGCAAGGCGGTCCAGCTGCAAAGATAGCCGGCCTGTTACCACTGGTTTTTGGAACACCAATCGGGCAAACCACTACACCTCACGAATTTACTATAAATGGTACGCCAAGTTGGTGGATTATTCGCGTGCTTGATCACGCAACTACCCATACCGATCCCTACGACCAAGTGCGCGAGCAGTGCCGCATAGGCGTCATGATGAGCCGTGTCACTGCTAGTTCTCAGCTTTCGGTAGATGCTGCATTTAACGCGTGGAAAAAGAAGCACATTACTGCACAGGCCTTCTGGCCGCAGTACGGCTCAACAATCAGTGCGTTAACCGGTGGCAATTAGTAGTGTCATCCCACTAATTTTACCGGATTGTGGAATCTTTCACAGCAAATTGATCGAGTTCCGCGTTAACATAGATGTGTGGTATTGCAGACGGCATAGTTGCGGTCAGGACGCAGCTAAAATTAAAAGTTTCGTGAAAATTGTGAACTTGGCACGAAACTTGCAACATGTTCAAATGTGAATACCCTGGCATGAGGAACCCGGCCCATTTGTCGGTCCGCCGCGTGCAGTAGTATATTAGTGTAAATTTGTACTCACGAATATGAGGAGGAAATCAGTGAACCTATCTCGAGTTTCTCGGCTAGTAGCAGTGGGAGCTGCAGCAGCCGCCCTTACAGCAATGGCGGGAGGCGCTGCGTTTGCAGGACCCCAGCATTCCCTGTCGTTTGCAGGCGGCGTATTTAACTACAGTGGCGGTACGCTTTCAGCCACCGCTACCACAGTCGGACTGTCCTATGATGGCAATCCCATCCTGACCGGTACGCCCTATACCCTGGATTTCAGCGGTATGCTTACTGGCGGCGGCAACCACAACGGCACTCTGTCTGGCATCACCTTTGATGTCAAGAACAGCGGCGGCGCAGTCGTTT
>JAJZFK010000232.1 GCA_021805405.1 bacterium | reverse complement strand
AGGCACCTTAATGAATGAACATCCCGACTACCTATACCCTACGCTGCAGGAGGCAATTTGCGAAATTGCCTTTAAAGGACCGGAATCGCTGTCGTCTGAGGAAGTCATACTGTCCTATTTCAATGAGTGCAAAGGCGAATTCCCTCTTCTTCTACCCATGGAGAATCGACCATCTGTATCGCCAACGTGGAATGCGAGCGTCTATTATAGCCCATTTCGATATGGCGTACGATTTAAGAAGGCTGAACGAGACGTGGCTATCTTCCTGGGTGCGTTGAACACCGGGGAGTATCGCATTGGTGTATCTCAGCTTCCTCGGTACGAGGGCTGGAAAACGCTGCGCTCCGACCTTGAGAGTTGCCTAAGATTTGCGGCAACGCTGAAGCTCAATTTGACACCGCGTCAAATTGCAGTGCGGTTCATCAATCGCATTCCGCGCAACGATGCTAACGAGCCTGTTAGTCACTGGATTGCGCCGTGCGAATATATTTCTGCAGCTATCGCTCAGGGCACTCAGCCTGTGCAATCCACTTGCGTAATATCCAATGAAGACACAGGTACTTGGCAAGTATCCCTTAACATAACTTTGCCATCCGAGGTTGACGGAGCGGGCCCAGCACCAATGATTGTTGACCTGCTGAGAATAAGTACTGTTCGCGAAGGACAGACCGTCGACCATATATTATCCACTGCAGATGCACTTCACGAGGATATCTGGACAATATTCGCCCGTATGCGTACCGATAACCTGTTACAGCTGTTGAACGGGGAGCAGATATTATAATGCTAACTACTTTCAATCCACAAAAGCCAATAAATTCAACGTATCATGTCACCCAGTCCTTTGAGGGTTTTGAACGTGAAATTCGGCTCCCGCTTCAATTGTACCGACCGTCTGCATACACAGAACGCCTTGAGCAGATAAGCGCCTACTTGCATAGGCGTCTCGAAGAGGGCTACATTACCTCAGAAGTAATTTCACGGGCCTGGAAAGCGCTGTTAATGCTACTGGCGTTCAACAAGCGGCTAAGCGTTCCCGTTGCGGGCGTAGGTGGCGACCAGCAAATACTCTTTGAATGGGATCGTCGCGAGCACCATCTGGAACTGGAGGTATTTGCCAGTGGTGATGCTCAACTGTTTTATTTGAACAGGTCCACCAACAGAACCCAAGAGCGGGATTACCCAATTGACGGCAGTGCGATGGTATGTCTTAATGTCGAAATGGCGGATGCCTTGGGCTATTTTATAATCGGCAATGAGCGATAGCCGGGTGCAGCCGACGGCGGGCACTCCGGTGCCATCAGGTAAGGATGTCTTTCGTTTTGTATTGGTACGTAGCGACGGGGAACTGAGCACTGCATTTGAGCCGTCAACAGATGATAAGGCAGAACCTGTGCCAACAGTTTCTGTTTGGGTGTTTGGAATTGCACTGCCAGCACCGACAGCAAATTTGCTTCAGAAACCGTATGATGGATACCTATTGTTGGCCGTGGATTTCATTCGCCTCCTGGTCCCAACAATAAAGCTCGATGTGCCGCCTCTAGATGTCGTTCAGAGGCCGCTAAGTAGTGAGTCTCCTGGCAGCGAACACGCTGGAATAACTGGCCTCGTGAGACCAAATGATATTCCGCGCAGCACGTATAAAACGATACGAAGCCACTTGGCGGTAGAGGGACGGAAGCGGTACACATCCCTTCGTTAGTCTGCTAATCACTCAAGCGCGCGTTGCACAACTGCCCCATTGTTCACCTCGTGTGCGCACGGCGAGCTTCGGTAAGCCAGATGTACGTAACAGTGAGGAGCAGCGCCGTGCCAAGCCCAACGAGGTAGTAGGCGAGATAGGTTAAATGAGTTTCCATTCGTCCCCACGGTGTGTCTACAGTGTTACCAACATATTCAAAATTTTGCGGCCATGCCAGCGCGTGAGATTTGAACATCAGAATGATCCCCACAAATATGAGCAATTTGGCAGCACCGCCAGTAACGAACAGCCGATTGTTGTTAATGAAATTTGCGAATAGCCTAATCCGCGTACGCATATAAATACCCTCCCTACAAATCCGCGAGCGAATGTACAATCGCGCACACCCGAGTGTGCGATGGATGACGTCGCAATCGCACGCAGGGCCGTGCGTGCCGTATTATGGCAAAGCTTCACCAGCCGCTGTTATTTAGTAGTGGGCTGCGTGGATGGGCAATAGTCCAACTATACCATTTGTGGGCGTTGCATCGCACCGGGCCAGTCCGGTAGAAGGGGCTGTCAGTCGGCGAGGGCCTTGAGCAGGGCGTCGCGAGCATCGGTGTAGTACTGTATGTCGATTTTCGCGGCAAGGTCGTCTGGTAGGTCGAATAGCGCGCGCCTTGCAGAAATCGGCACAAGCAGGATGGCTGCACTCTTTTCAACCGCGAGCTCCGCGAGTGCGACGGGGTTGTGAAGTGTGTCTACGGTGCCGCCCAGGTTTATTGCACCTGCTGCGATAAGCCCGCCCTTCATGCCCTTGCCTAGTAGCGCACCGCAAAGCGCCAGTGTCGCCGGCCCGTTTGTTTGGAGAACCGCCGAGACTCTTTGAAGGCAATGGCACCGGGATCGGTGTAAATCGAACGATATACAAATGAACCTTTTACGTGGGGGTATCTATCAAATTAACAAATCTTTGTAAATCGAAGTTGTTTTCATCTGGAGGTGACATAAATATCGTGGCCGTTGAGCAGTTGTAGCCTGGGTATTTGGATTGCTATGGAGTCGTGGGTAAAATTTTGGAATGTTCGCAATGTGCCGATCAGTCTTGCCTCAGGCGAGGCAGATGACATTGAAGCGATGGCAAAACAGGAGTACTGACCCCGATGAAAGCCTTGCAATCAAATTTTCTAAATCTGCTCGAGAACAAGATCCAATTCGTCATACCCATCTATCAGCGAACCTATGGCTGGACGAAGAAACAGTGTAGCCAGCTGTGGGACGATATAATGTATTCAGCGCAGCACGACAACATACGGTCCCACTTCATCGGTTCAATCGTATATATCAGTGCAAGCCTGGGAGCTTCTCCAGTCTCTACAATTCAAGAGCAGTTGGTTATCGATGGTCAGCAGCGCCTTACCACACTATTCCTA
>JAJZFK010000059.1 GCA_021805405.1 bacterium | reverse complement strand
GTCAACCACATTAAATACTAGCGATTATAGAGGTTGATACCGCCAATTAATCTGCTTGCCTGCCGACGCGCGGCTAGTTGAGTAGTGTTACATGCTCTTGACCAGTTATGAGATGGTTCACGTGAGATGAGGCGGCCCGTTATTCAATCTGTGAACGCAATGCCGGGCGACGTTCCAGTAGTTTGATAGGTAGAATGCACTAGGTAGCCTGTCATGTTTTGCAATGTAAGGGTGTGACGCGAGCCGTTGCCATCCTGTTGTCCAGGGGATGAGTGGGTGAGCGGTGACTGTAGGCTAACTTCAGTTTTCAAAAGGAAAAAGGGTTCGTAATGCCGACTCCTCTTCAGGCGACCTACGCGCTTGACAATAATAACGCAGCAATACGCGTAAGGGCAGCTGCAATATTGGGGGCGTCGGGTGACAAGGCAGCTGTTGGCCCGTTGCTTCGTCACCTTAACGATCCTGATGCAACCGTTCGGTGTAACGTCGTTACTTCGCTGGGTTTGTTGGCAGATCCCCGCAGCGTA
This sequence comes from bacterium, assembly GCA_021805405.1. GTDB lineage: Bacteria > Armatimonadota > Chthonomonadetes > Chthonomonadales > Chthonomonadaceae > JAJZFK01. The sequence goes on along the minus strand of JAJZFK010000059.1, from coordinate 2,597 downwards.
GAGCCCCTCATCACCACGCTTCGAGATCCCCATCCTGCAGTCCGTACATGTGCTGTATCCGCCCTCAAATCGATCGGCGATCTTCGGTCGACGACTGCGTTAATAGGTGCGCTGAGTGATCCCACATTATCAGTGGTGGAAAATGCAGTCAATGCACTAGGAGACTTGGGTGACCCGCGAACTGTACTTCCCGTCATTGAGGTTCTCTATGGGTCGATTGACGCTCTGCGTATTAGTGCCTGCACTGCTTTGGGTAAATTGGCCGATGCCGCTAGCTACGAGGCATTGGTCCGCGCACTCCACGTACCTTTATCGGACGTTCGTGTGAGTGCCGCCGTTGCGCTTGGCAGACTTAGAAATACAAACGCTATTGACGACCTGCTACAGATACTGGGCTTTCCCAATGAAAACCAGCGCGATCCCGATGCGGTGTTAAGAGGGGCGGCTGCAAAGTCGTTGGGCCAGTTAGGCGATAACAAGGCAACTAAGCATCTAATAGACTGCACGAAGGACAATGCGGACTTTCCACGTTACAGCGCATACGTCGGATTGGGCTACCTTTGTGATCGCACGGCTATACCGGTGCTGGTTAGCGGGCTTCAAGACAGAGTACCTCGGGTACAGCTAGGTGCTGCCATTGGCCTGGCGCTTCTTGGTGATGCACGTGGTTCGCAAGTTCTTGTGAACGCTTTTGACACTTTGGGGGAGGACGAGCTTATCGACCTGATAGGCGCATTTGCCCAATTACGCGACCCTTCGTTCGTTCCCTTCGTTGTGCGTGAAATCCAGAATAAGTCTGGTGGAGTGCGCACAGCTTGTGCGGAAGCCCTTGGCATAATGGGTAGCCCCACGGAGGTACGGGTCCTTGTAATGCTCCTTAAAGATGCTAACCCTCGTGTGCGGATTGCAGCCATCCGATCGTTGGGGGCGTTGCGCGATCACCAGGCGACTGCGCCACTCCTTAACGTGCTTGGAGGAGTTTCACCGGTCGCGCGTGCAGCGGCACTCACTGCGCTCGGCGAGATAGGGGATGTCTCGGCTATTCAGTCAATTCTGAAGGTAATAAGCGATCCTGACGAAATGGTGCGCGCAACTAGCGCTAGAGCTTTAGGGAAGTTAGGTGCTCTGGATTCGACGGGGGCGCTTACATTCTGTTTGCAAGACAGCAGTGCAGTAGTGCGCTGTAACGCTGTGGCATCGCTCGGCGAAATTGGCGATCGTCGATGTAGTGCATTGATAAAGCCGCTACTGGAAGACGTTGATAATTCGGTGCGGATGAATGCCGCAATTGCCTTGGGTTTCCTCGGCGACTCCGCCGGAATGGCGGCTCTCAAGGTACTTTCGAACAGCTCCAATCAGGACTATCGGCGACGTTCTCTTGAGGCACTGGGGAAATTAGGTGACACTGCTACCATTGATGTGGTGGTGGACGCGCTGAATGACCCGGATCCTGACATACGGCTCGTAGCCATCGTTGCATTAGGCAGGCTCGGCGACAATCGCGCCTTAAAACCTCTACTCAAGATGGTTAATTCCCCAAATCCTAAAATTCGATGCGAGGTGATCGAGTGTTTAGGAAGAATAGCGGATCCTATTGCATTTCATGAAGTATGTGGCGTTTTAGACGACCCAAATGCTCGTGTGAGGAGTACAGCGGCATGGGCGCTTGGTAAATTGGGTGATAGCAGGTCTATTCCACTATTGGAAGCATGTCTGTCCGATCCCGAGGTCGGGGTGCGCGTTAATGCTGTAGGTGCGCTTGGGCGCATAGGTGGCGCGCGAGTTGTGGCCTCTCTCGGTTTCGCCCTAACGAATGCTGACGCTAGCATAAGGTATGCTGCTGCCGAGGCTCTGGGTATTGCCAACGAGAAGGGTGCGACAGTACCACTGGTGGAGTCGCTAAATGATGGTGATCGACGGGTGCGATACGTAGCTGCTGCATCGCTAGCCCGCTATGAGGATGACAGAGCAGTCGACACGTTGCTAGAAGCGCTGGTGGCAAACCACAGTGCGGTTCGTGCGGTTGCTGTGACATCATTGCGGATGTTGATCAACACCCCAGGATTTATGAAAGTAGTGCGATGTGTTAACACCGATGATGATCAAATGCGTGGAGGCATCGAGGCTGTCTTGACGAATGTTACCAACGCACATGTTGTGTGGGAGCTATACCATGAACTGCTACATGCGGATAGGAGAATTCGCGGCTTTATAGTTACAATCATCAGCTCTACGCAAATCCCGGCAGCTATTCTGCCGCTCGCGATTTCGCTTCTTGACGATGAGCGAGAGATACGTGGCGCCGCGCTTCGCGGCCTAAGCAGGATTAGCCAGACAAACGCTGCACAATTGAGCGATGTTAATGTGGACCGATTAAATACATGTGTAGCTGCGCTCGCGCGAATTCTGTGCATTATTCCCATGGAAGATGCTTCTGTCGCACTTGGTCTTACCCATAGCAGCGCACGGGTGCGTTCGGGCGTGGCGGAAGCGCTTCATGGTGTCAACAGTGACGGCCTTACACGTGCACTAGATGCTGCAATGGACGAAGACGACCCGGCTGTTGTTGAAGCCGCGGCAAATTCGTTGATGGTAAC
>JAJZFK010000265.1 GCA_021805405.1 bacterium | reverse complement strand
GCTTATAGTTCGAAAGTTCATCGGCCATGGTTTTGCTGTACGCGTTTAAAGGAATGGCGTTTAACTCCAGCTCACCGTGATTTCGCACTTGCTCGGGCTTTATGGGTAGTGATTTCGGCATTGAAGGCTCCTGATCAGGATAGGTCTAGTTACCTTATAGCACAAAACGAAAGAAAATGCGCGCAAACAAAACAAAACGAAACCTATGCAGCAAATTCGCTTCGCAGGGTGATAGTTTTGGGTAATGTGCACGATGCACAGAGCGGAGAATTGGGGGATGGTTAGGGATGAACCTTCGTCGCGGCATAGAGAATTACAGTGGGAAGGAAAAGGTTAGCGAAGCACCCCTAGGCAGTTCATCCCACGCGTTAACAAGCTGTTTGTAGCTGCCTATAATTCTGATAAATTGTGCTGCACTTACGTGAGGTGTGACGAGTCTTGCACCTGTACAGGATAGTGCTAGCATTTCTGAAAATACGCCAAATGCCTGGTCACAAGAATTGTCCAGAATACCAACCAGATGCTCCATGCGCAAAGCGTCCTCAGGAATTGTAGGCTTCGCGCAGTCTGGCACAGAACTGCGCGAAAAATCCTCGATGTTCCAACCTGTGGCAATCAGCCCGAAAAAGCCGTTGTGCCATTCAAGTTCAGTCTCGGCTGCAAGATGCATGAAATCATGGCGAACAGTAAACGCCTGGACGCTAACCCACGTTTGGGAGTGATCATTCCGTACACAGTGAAGGACCTGTCTATCTGCCAATTTCCGAAAACTGATCTTCATGACAGGTCCCGTACACCTCTTCATCTAAAAGACGAGCGCTAATTATAGGAAAAAGTTCCGTTCGCAACGCTCCAGTCATTTCCAAAGAAACCGGCAGCCAAAACTCCGTTGACACCTTCGCTTAGAACGTGGGTGGTCAACAGTGTGCAATCCGGCCAACCAGTGCCAGACATGAAGATTGGAAGTCTACTTGTGACCTCCATACCGGGTAGGCCCGAGCCTGATACGGCGGCAACACAAGCTGTGGCACTTCCGGGCCGTGGTTGCAAGAAGAGGCATGCGAGATCATCCCCACTGTATGTATGCGTTCCTACGTTGGCAGCGCCCTCTGACACCTGAACCGGACTTTCACCAAGCAGCGGCTTCCAGGCACTGTTAGTAGTGCTATTCCCATATAGTATGACACTACGGTTGATGTGCGTGGACGCATTAAACGCCGCGTCTGGCAGGATATCGACTGAACCATTACCGCGGTACCAGAAGGTTTCTGCGTCGAGCCTTGCTTTCTCCAGCGCCCAACTATTCTCTGCCGGAGTGCCATGGGTGCCATAAACCATCATAAAGCGATGGTTGAACGCAAGCTTGAAGGGTCCGTTTCTTAAAGGATTTTTGGCTGTTGCGGGCAGGCTAGCAGCTTCGGTCCATCCGTTTGCAGTGTCTGCCAGCCAGAGTACTCCGTCCTTGGGCCATTCAACCTTCACTGGCTTGCTGCTATCAATTTGCAGGTTCACAGTTTTGCCGGGTTGCAATAACTGGCGGAGGTCGAATTTTAACGTAGCAACATTGGCGGTTGTTCCGTGGAACAGTCGCAGGCCGGGGTCGAAGACAACGTTGGCGTTGCTTACCAGCATTGGCTTTTGCTGCTGCTCAATTGTTAACCAGAAGTCTCGGGCAGTTACGCCTGGGTTGGTGGTGGTGAAGTCTATGTGGCGCATAGACGCCGCTGGCGCGAGGACGTGATGTGCGAAAAACTGGTACATTGGCCGGTAGTCCACGCAGTCGGCACCCGGCTCGGGGGAAACGTCCCACCAGTGGTTAGCTCCTGGTTGAAAGTGATACCGAAAGTCCTTGTGGAAGCCTGAAAGGTATTTAACCATGTGCTTGGCTTCCGTTGGGGGTACATTGTCATCGGCAAGCCCCTGAAGAATATAGACTCCCTCTTGCGCGTAGTTATGGCCCATAAGCAGAGTATTGCTCGTATTTCCCGCAATATCGAACATAGTCTGCAGTGAAGTGGGGTTAGCAGGAGGCTTCATACCGGCGTAGGTTGCGAAGCTTATCCATGCAGCACTCGGCCCAATTGCAGCAAATCGGTCGGGGTATAGTACACCAATCTGCCAGGTTCCGTGTCCGCCCATTGAGTGGCCAGCCAGGTACGTGCGGCTATTATCCAGCCCCATGGTGTGCTGAGCGATGTTAAGAACCTCCAGCGCATCTAACCGGCCCCAGTCTTCCCAGTCGAATCCAAATGGACGGCGATTAGTGGGGCCAACTAATGTCACCCAGGATTTGGACTCGTATGCGTTCACCTGACCAATAGCCTCTACGCCAGCCCCATGCAACGTTAGCACCAGTGCAGGTTTACGTTTAGCCCCTGGAAACGGATGTGCAGGGTTTACTGCAAAATATTGTACGCTGCCATCTATGTGGCTAATGAATGTCTGCTTGTAGGTCTCGTCTATGGAGCGCACTTCCAGGGCTACTTTTGCCGTGTCGAGCAACTTACCGTGTAGCCGAAGCTGCAATGTGAGCGACACCGATGTGGTGCCCTTCGCAGGTTTTATGCCAGCCCTAAAGGCGCATTTGCGACCTTCCAGCGGTAGAAGCGTGGGTACCGGAGTCGTTTCGGAATGAACGCCTGGACCAGAAACCGTGAGAGTGCAGCCACTTAGATCGCTAGTCTCATTGTTAAGAACAGGTATAGCACCTAGTACATGGTTGTATTCGCCGGCATGAAGATCCGGCAGCGTAAGATCACTTGTTGAGAGTTGGGCTGCACCGCGCGGTGAATTAAGCTGTACCGAAAGGCTTTTACGAATGCATAGGAAAAGTAGATCGTTTCTGCCAGCCCTAAGGTGTACTGGCAGGTGAAGCTGGCCGTTTGAATAGACATCGCCGGGTAAGATAGCGCCGTTTACGTAGACTAGTGAATCGCCACCAGCGTTCAGGATTGCCGAAGTTGCAGTGGGCATTTTGATGACGATATCTGTGTAGCCACCACGATCAACTGTGTATTTGCCGGGTGACACCGGTGAAACAGGTGCCCAGCTGACTGTTTTTCCCGCACTTGTGGTTACTTTGACACCTACACCTGGTAACTTAAAGCTATGGTCGATAAGTGAGGCTTCGAT
>JAJZFK010000305.1 GCA_021805405.1 bacterium | reverse complement strand
TGGGTTGGCATTTTCGTCCAGCTGCCAAAGTGAAGAACGCGATTCTCCTGCCAGCCTTACCATTGCCAGGAACGTATCGCCACGCATCCGTGGAACTCCCATCCACGGGCGCTGCAGCAGCTCACAAACTCGCGAACGAAAGTGGCTTCGAGTGGAATAGGCGCAGATGAATTCCTTGCAATACTCGCGCTGTGCGGACACCCAAGACGCCGTTTCGCCGGAATCCGCGTCCTCCAGCCATCTAAAGTGGTCGCAAATGGAGACGCCATGGTAATCTTCCTCAACATTAACTTTCATAGTCACCGGCGGCATCAGTGTCATGACTAAACTCCTCTATTGCGGATTAAACGACCGGACTATACACCGGTATTTTACCTATACACTAAGTTTACTGCATCACCGCCTATCCTTGCACTACTGTGGCAAGAGATAATCTACGTAGCGGCCACTCTGTTCAAAATACAGGCGCAAATCTAGTAAAGTAGTTAGGGCATAATACGGCACACGTTTGATCATAAAGATAACGTCGTACAATTATTTTAAATGCCGTACCCTCGCTATGACTGTAAATTCCCGATGGTCTCGGCAACCAGGTTTTGAGGTAAGTGAGCAACGCACATGCCAATGCATCATTACAATGGTAGTGCATTCCTATCGACTACGTATATCGAGGGGATCGATGAGATGCAAAAACAAAATAATATAGATGTTGACACCATTCATATCAAATGTTATAATCACTACAACTTCTTTAGAGAGGGTTGCACCTATGAAATATAATCGATCGGCGTTTACACTAATCGAATTACTGGTGGTTATCGCAATTATTGCAATTCTTGCCGCAATTTTGTTCCCTGTATTTGCACAGGCACGAGAGAAGGCGCGTGCGATTTCGTGTATCAGTAACCTTAACCAGATTGGGTTGGCGGCAGGTATGTACCAGCAGGACTACGACGAAAAGTACGTGCCTTCATTCATGTACCAGAAGCCGCCGCAGTCAACACCCGATATTAACTGGTGGGATGACCTGCTTCAGCCGTACATCAAGGACCGACAGGTCGCTCTATGTCCAGACAGACAGTGGGAAGAGACCTACACCGCGCCCCGCAACCAGTGGGACACTGTGGGTGGTATTAAACGGAAGATGATGAGTTACGGGGTTAATGACCTGAATTTCTTCTACACGTTCCCTAGCGCCGCCGAACTAGCGTGGGATGACGGCAACCATTACGGCTTTCAGGATCAAAACTATCAGCAGGACTGCCCTGATCAATGGGGCGGGCAGCTTGGATGCAGTGTCTCAGAATCAGCGATTGCGCTACCAGCCGAAACAATATGGCTATTCGACTCGACGTTCGATGAGATGTGGGCGGATTGGGACAACGACTGGAACCCACAAGCCTGGAACCACCAAAACCAACGCTGGTCGGTGCATAGCGGAGGATATAATTCGCTCTTCGCGGATGGGCATGCAAAATGGCGGCATGATGGGTCTTCCCGTTTATGTGACTTCACTATACAGGATGACTGCGCTACTACGCCGCCTCCTGGCCCGTAGGACACAAGAGGTAAACATCAAGGAGTAACAAGAAAAGGATCAATCTATGAGATCATTGTCGGGGCTGCGCGTTACCTTACCAGGTTCAGTTACCACTGTCGTACTTACTGCGGTACTCGCCACTGGTTGCGCTGCGCCACCTGTAGCCTCCGGTCACGCTGGCGGTCCGCCACCTGGCACGGCGGCTGCGGCGGTCATTCAGAAGCTAAATGCTCAGCACGGTAGTGTGCGTCAGCCGGGCGGTTGGAAACGTTAGCCATGTTGCACAATCAACGGTTCGCCTGTAGCCGCGCCTGTATACTGCTTGCGGTACTCACAGTGCATTGTTCAATGGTAGGCGCATCACCAGCACCTCCTACCTGTATCCCTCCAGTCAAGCGGTACACGCCGATGCCGGGTACTTTTACCCTTGGTGACTCAACCAGCATAGTTGTTGAACCTGGCCAGCTTAAAGCGTGTGGGTCTACGGCACGCCTGTTGGCGCATAGTCTGTTCGTCTGTTGTGGCATACACCCGGCCATTACAACTTCGGCACCACGAACCGGGTACATTGAACTGCGCTTAAAACCTGGGGGACACTCCACAATTACAGAGGGCTATTGGCTTGAGGTTCGCAGAACAGTAACAATCACTTCAACAACAACACATGGTTTGTTTAACGGTACACGAACGCTCATACAGTACCTCCACCACGGGCGATCTATACCAGAGGGCATTACTAAAGACTGGCCAGACTACCCCTTTCGCGGACTAATGATTGATGTAGCCCGAAAGTACTTCACATTAAGGTGGCTTAAAGATGAAATCCGCAACATGGCAAACGTCAAGATGGATGAATTGCATCTGCACCTAACCGATGATGAAGGGTTTAGAATTCAGTCTACCTCTCACCCGAAGTTAAACTCGTTTACGAGCCCCATATATACGCATAACGAAATTGCAGGACTTGTACAGTATGGAAGGCGCTACCACGTTGAAATCATTCCTGAAATCGACTTTCCAGCTCATTGTGGCGCAATCCTGAAAGTACACCCTGAACTCAGGCTTGCATCACTAACGGGTACGACATTCGAAAACGACATGGATCTAACCAAACCTGGGGCGGTATCCCTGGTGAAGGACCTATTGCGCGAGTACCTGCCACTGTTTCCGGGGAAATATTGGCATTGCGGTGGTGACGAATACCTGCATCGCAGTGAGTACGCCTCTTTTCCACAACTGGGAAACTGGGCAATAAGCCACCTTCCCAAAGGTGCCCGGCCCACAGATACGTTTATATCATTCATCAACGCGGAAGATGCCGTAGTTCGCCGCGCGGGCAAAACGATGCGTGCCTGGGCCGACACCTATGAGTTTCAAGGCAGTATAGGTGATCCTGTAGTACTAAACAATGATATCTGTCTGGAGCTGTGGAATGGCTACGACAACCCAGAACAGATCACAGGTTTCGGGTTTAGGGTATCAAACGCCAGTTACCCTATGCTGTACTATAACGTAGGTAACGGTACAAAGCTTTCAAAACAGCAGGCAGAAAATATAATAGCGCTATGGAACCCACGTGAATTCTATAAGCACGAGGGCTACTGGCA
>JAJZFK010000094.1:11903-12814 GCA_021805405.1 bacterium | reverse complement strand
CCTCCTCGGCATGATCCAGTATGCCACAGCTCGCAAGCCGTGAGATCGCCAGCATCGTATTGCTCTCACAAAGGTGCGGATATTGGCAAGCAAATTGTAACTGCAGCAACTGGGCCAGCCACTCAACATCGCTCATGCCGCCAAATCCTAGCTTCAGGTCACTGTTTCGGTTTTCAGGCTTCAAGCGCTCGGCCTCTATACGCCGCTTCATATTCACCACGGCCTCCCTATCCGCCGATGAGAACTGACGCCCGCACGCGGCTGCACGTAACACCCACGTCAACCTGCTACCGGTAACGGTGTTGCCCCCAGCCAGCCGCGCCTTAAGGGCAGACTGGCGCTCCCATATTTCCGCAGCACTTTTATGGTACTTTGCGTATGCAGCAGGTGTTAAGCACAATGCCCCATCACTTCCCCACGGGCGTAACCGAAGGTCAACCTCCACGGGGGCACCGGCATCGCTGAGTGCGTGGGAACCTACAAGCAATCGCTCCACTACGCGCTGTGCCGCTGCATTACCCTCTTGCGATGGCTTTCCATGCCCGCCGTAAGCTGTGATGACATCCCAGTCACTCGCGTATCCTGGTTCTGCACCGCCTATTTTACCCAGTCCTACCACACAAACCTGCAAGGCTTCAGTTTCTGGATCGTGGCGTAGTAACGCTCCTAGCGTACAGACTGCTATTGCAGTCAGCCTGCTTTGCACCTGCTCGGTAGTCACTTCACCCCAAATGTCCTGAGCAGCGGTGAGCATACGCTCGCGCATAATCCAACGTGCCAGCCGGGTATACAATTCCATTGCGGGTATGCCATCCAGTTGCGGTAGTACTGGCTTCGATCCTGGGTCTATTTCAGGGTTAAGCAGTACCTCAATCCACTCCTGGTGCCTTATAAGTTGCTTCAGTAGAGGC
>JAJZFK010000094.1:0-11893 GCA_021805405.1 bacterium | reverse complement strand
GCATATCTGGTGACTCAAGGCAGGCACTATCGAGGGCAGACCTGTTAGGGTGTGCCTGTGCAAGAGAGTCATAGCCAGAAAGAGCTGCATCGGCATCTGCGGTTGCGCTGGCTTTGCGTAGTAACTCGGGAGCAAGCAGCTTGAACGCACGCGCATTTTCAGGCTGAGCGCGCCCAAACTGATTACCTACTACAGCCTGCGACAGCTGCTCAATCGCGGATTGCACATCGTTGAATCCAGCACCCAGGAGTCGGTCCGCAAGGATCGCTTTGGCTGCCGGTGTCTCAAGGCCGTCTAGTAGCTGCCCGATATCACTCCATGGCGAATCGGCCACTACCAGTACGGGGTCCGCTACCTGTTGATAGAACAGCCTGTTAAGCGCGTCGTGAACCGCCGCAGTGCGAGTTGCAAACAGACTTCTAAACGATTCAGCATCGTCGATACCCGTTCGTCGGGCTAGCAGACGTAATTCGTTCTGCTCGTCATCCTTTGGCAACACCTGTGTTTGATGGCCATGCAGGAGCTGCAGCCTATGTTCGAGGTTACGGAGAAAAACATAGTTGTCCGCTAACAACGCAGCATCAGCCTTGTCGAGTAATCTTGCCTGTTGCAATCTGCGCAGCGCAGCCAGTGTATTCGGCGTTCGTAGTGAGTGCAGCCGACCGCCATGTATGATCTGGAGCCTCTGTACAATGAATTCAATATCGCGAATGCCACCAAAACCGGTCTTTATATTTGTGTGCCACTCGCCCTGCAGGCGCGCTTTGTTCTCTATACGGCGCTTATTCTCCTCCATCTCACGAAGAACAGTACCAGAGGCAGACTGCGAAAAGACGAAGGGGGTCACCGCGCGAAAGAAGGCTTCGGCGACCGTCCTATCTCCAGCAATAAACCGGGCTTTCAGCATGGCTTGTCGCTCCCATGTTTCTGCCCAGCTTTCAAAATACGATCGGTAACTTGCAACCGAACGAATAATGGGTCCTATTTGTACGATAGGGCGAACACGGAGATCTACACGAAAAACGGTTCCACCGGGCCCCTGCCCGGTGAGTACGCGGTTTACAGTTTCGCATAACCGTGCAAGGTATGCCGTTGTCTCCCATGAGCGTCCGTCTGCCGTAACTATAGTGCCCGGCATATTGTCACCGTTCACAAAAATAAGGTCTATATCACTGGCGTAGTTTAACTCGCGGCCACCCAGTTTACCCATGGCAATCACAGCCATTGCGGGCGAATCCGGTGCAGCAAGAGTGCTACAGGCAATGTTCAGCGAAGCAACGACAGCGGCATCGGCTAGGTTGGAGAACTCCATCGCGGCAGAACTCATATCCGTGAGCCCCGCCAGGTCACGCGCGCCAATTCTAAGCATCTCGCGCGCCTTCCAACGGCGTAGTGCCTCAATCTTTAACTCTGGCATTCGGCATGCAGCAAGCAGTGCAGTAATTTCGCGTGTAAACCAGGGCGCAGAGCGGGAGGAGTCACGTAAACCAGGATCAGCAATTATATCAAAGAGTTCCGGTTGGTGAACCAGCATATCTGCAAACAGTTGGCTGCTGCCAGCCACCACACAAAACACCTTAAGCGCCGCATTATGGCTGAGCAACAGGTTTCGATAAGAGGAGGGAGCAGACAAAGCCGAAAACCAGCGCGCAAATGCTGCGAGCGCACGATCCGCATCCGGCGAAGATTTTAAGGCCGAAAGCAAATGTGGCATTAGCTCTGCAACGTCGTCATCTGTAACGCCACGTCCTGCCAAGCCGAGAATTAGCTCGGTGGCACGGGAAGGATCGGTCAGCCCAGCTGCATAAAGAGTCTCGTCACCTATGCCAACCACCTCCACCTGAATGTACCGAATAAATTTGTAATAAATTGTACCTTAGCGGTAAACAATGAGAGACGCTATTTCCGTATATGAAACACGCACATGTAAGTTCGGGATTAACACACTAAATAAATCTTGCCAGTTAATCATCTGTCGCGTTTTCCAGTTGTAACTGTAGACGGCCGATACGTGCCGGTTTTTTAGTGCAATGGAAAATAGATCAACGAACTGGAAGGGTGAATGAATGGCCGCAGCAACTAAAGACCGGCGCAGGAAATATCTTGGCGTAGGCGGAGACCACGTCCCATCATTGGGCGTGCTTGAAGGTGACATTCTACGTATATTGTGGGATGCCGGTAAACCACAATCGTCCGTAGAGGTTTACGAGGCTATGTTTCAGCTTCGCCGTACAGAGGACCGCGAAATGCAGTCACCCTCTACCATTGCGGTGACGCTTAGCCGTATGGTCGAGAAAGGCCTGCTTTCAGTACAGCGAAAGTCTGGTACTGGCAAGGGATATTACAACCCTACTCAAACACGTGCACAGGTAGTCAGTCGCGTTATCGACGACGTGTCCCGTCGGCTTACCGGAAAACCGCTCTCGTGTATCCTGGAGAAATTGGGCCAGGCGAAGCTTGGTGAGTTCACACCTGGGGACGACGAGAAAGCTCAGCCTGTAGCAGACGACGTAATCGCCGAACTTGTTAAGCTGGCCGCGGCAGTTTAATCTGCTGACGCAGCCTGCTTTCGTTACATCGCTAATATTACCCGTAATGAATTGTATGGCTACCTACGATGCCCCCACTCTCTGCATACAGTAGATATATGGGTACTTTAACGGGTATAACCTGAATATTCTGTTACCAACGTGAGGGTATTTTGAACATGAACGCAATGAATTCGCGAAATACCCTTGCGTGGAAACCTAAATATAATTGGTTAGAGTGCAAATTTGACGAATAGTCACGGTTCAACTTCGCCCCATTTCTACGATCAGCGACCTCAACCCGCTCCTTCGCGGGCACAGTTGGCACGAGATATTCCAGCTACGCTTGGTCTACTTGCGATTCTCATCGCGATTTTCGCCGTCATGATGTACCAGGGTCACGGTAGAATAACGAACAATGTAGCCTATCGTTGGGGCCTAAGCGATCCGCACCTCATTCGCGCGGGGCAGTGGCAGCTGCTGGTAACGTCTATATTTCTTCATGGAAGTGTCATGCACATTGCCATGAATGGTCTCTCGCTGTACTGGTTCGGCGCATCAATCGAGCGCATTTTCGGCTCTCGTAAGTTCATCATACTGTTCCTCGCCACCGGAATATTAGCCAATATTGTTAGCTTCATGCACCTTAAAGAGCCAAGCCTGGGAGCTAGCGGTGCCATTTTCGGGCTGGTTGGGGCCGGGCTTATCTTCCCAATTAGGTGGCGAAGCCTCGTAAATGAGCGCGCTCGAAAGGCAATCCTCTCACAGTTAACCATTATCACGGTACTCAACCTGGCGATAGATTCACGTATTCCCGGCATCGATAACTGGGCACATGTGGGTGGTCTCGCTTCAGGAGCGGTTATCGGACTCTTCATTCTGCCCGAGGCCCTGGATACCCGACCGCTAAACAAATTTCGAGAGATTGCTACGAATGCGTGTACGATTTTTCTGGTACTAGTCGCATTGGTTGCGGGTGTGGTTCAATATCGCGCAGGTCAAGGCGTTACATTGGCAACCATTCGCGCTGAACGGCTAAAGTACTACCAATCTCCTCACGGCGACTGGGAATTTAGTCTTCCGGCCACCTGGCTACATGGAGTTTTACCAGGGAGTGGTGACAGCGCGTGGCGAAATCCTTCTGGCGCAGTAATAACGATTAAAGACGTAAAGACTACGGGTTCACTCATTGCATTTCAGCGAGCCTTTAGCTCAAGAGGCTTGACTACGACCACGGTACATGTTGCCAACTCCGCGGGATTTAACGTCATGGTTAATCACTCCACATCCCGCGAGGTGATTACGGTTTTTACCGTTGCCAGTCGTACTGTGATAGTAATTCTTGTAAGCCCAATAAACTCATATAATACGTCGCTAACTACCTACAACTCCATGTTATCCAGTATTCAAATTCTCGGCACAAATTCCCGCTGAACACCGCAATGTAGCAGACAAATCCCCTTAAGGTTACCGGTTTTGCTCCGATAATATTTCCTGCAACTCCTTCAACATGGCAAAGAATGATACGCGCACGGAGTTGACAACAACCATCGCTACGAGGAGCCACTAACATTGTCTGTCGATAAATCGGGAAGGGAATTGGCCGACAGACAAACCCGCACTGTTGGCCGAGAATTTGTTCGCAGGTTTGAAAATGCACTTCATGAGCTGCGCCAACAACCGGGAACCTATTATAAAACCGCACAACTGCTCAATGAATTTGCGGACCTGCACCCCAATTTAAGGGGCTCGTATATCTCCCGGGAGGTCGATCCCAGCTATTTTTCTAACGGGCAGTGCGGTTGGGAAGCGGGCGCACGCGCTAAATTACAGGCACTGGCGATTGAAGGTGAATGTCTTTTCGAATTCCTTGCGTTTTCTAACGGAATTCGAATGCACAGTACACCGTTGTCATCTGTAATGAACGTTGAAGAGACATGGCTGGAGCCCAGTACCGATCAGCCATTTGTTTTCAGGGCTTGCATGTACCACAGCTTTCCTGCGACTACTCTAATTACGGCATGTACACCGGAGGGCGAAGAGTCGGCTCATGAGTTTCTCGCCCGTGTGAAGTACCTGAGAGGATTCTAGACCATGCCACAGTCACTAATCCCTCCTAGAGGAGGTCCACACGCGCCAACTTCGCCGCACGGTGGCAACTATGAGACTATTGCTGGCACAGCACCCCTAAACATTGACTTGGAGTTGGTTCGTGCCGACACACAGGGATCTAAACCGGAGCTTGGCACCGCCACGAGTTTTGCAGTGTGGGGTGCACTTGCACTATGCGGTGCTGCCCTAGTATTCACCATATTAGCATTAAAAGGGTGGATTTAAAAAAAGTGGGCAGCATGCGCTGCCCAAGGAGGGTACAAACTCACGTTCTCTCAACGGAACGCACACGGTGCAGGTTGCGGGCCACTCGGATGTCAACGCTCACGGCGAGGTGATGATCGCAGTTTCAACGAAGGCACCGGCAACCAAATCTCAAGAATTTGGCCAAAAGCTCGGACTATATTCTACCATGTGATAATCAATACGTGGTACCCAAATGTAGGTTTCAACAATAATTAGAGTAATTGCCGCAGGTCCTCTTTAACGACGGCCCACGGCAATTTTGCAACTCACTATATGGATGCGATAAGCTGACGAATTCTCGCATCAAAAGCATTCTGATCCACAATAAATGACTGAAGCGCCGATTCGGTCATGAGGTCATCAAGTTCCGCGCGGTTCAGCCACTTGGCGGCCACCGGGATCTTGCCATCGGTGCGTATTGCAACCTGCTCTTCTGGCGTGAAGTGGCTAAATAGGCGGGTTCTGTGATGGTGATCGGCCTGGCGCAAATCGTAGCCGGTTAGGTTGGTGGCACCCTGGTCCGCGAGCTCGCGTGCCATTTTCTTGAAGTTATCATCCACTTCCCACAAACGCTCTACCCACGATCGATCTACACCATTAGCCAGTGCCACAGGGTAGTTTTCTCCAACATGGCTCACGAGGGTATCGGGGTTGTGCTTCTGGTCGTTGAACTCCCGAAGAGCCTTGGGAGGGATCGTGAAGACGTCTACACCTGCAAGCGAGACCATCTGTTCACCACTTCGCATGGACGCAGCAATTTGACGCGTATGAATTGCATGATTGCTCTCGCGCAATTCACGCACTACACGCTGCGATGCCAGCGTAACCTTTTCACCCACGTTCTTACCATCACCAAACTGATTGTCGCTTACAACTGCGTTCAATCTTCCCAGGAAAACATTAACGAAATCTGGAGAAGCTAACAGCGCTGCCAGATAGTTCTGGCGCGCGGAAAAGCCTAGCGTGAAGTTGATTGGTATTCGCCTGGCGCGTGCACGGGCGACCGCACAGAAACCCTCTGGCGTCATAGGTATTTTCACGATAAAGTGCTCGGGGTTTATCGCGAAATATCGTTCGGCATACCTAACCGTCTTCTCAATGTCGTGCGCCACGGCTGGGTGAAGTTCTACACTAACTTTTACGCCAAATGCATTTACCAGGCGCAATGCAATATGGCAGTTCACGACAAACACAACGTCCAATACGAGATCATCTTCGGTAATGCCTGGTTCCAGTTCCTTAATACGCTTAACTGCTTCTTTAATATCTTCATCCATAATGCCAGATTGCACAACCTGGTTCGCAAGGGTATTATTCGTCGTGAGAGCAGAGTTTTCAGCACGCCAAAGCGATGATGCCTCCTCTAAATTGCCTGTATCCAGCCAGCAGCTTGTTCCTAACGCGTTAAGTTTGGCAAGTGCAGGATCGGAGGCAGGCGCAACTACACGGGTCGGCGGATTAGGTACGTGCGCCGCGAGTTCTGCCAGTAGAACTTCCTTGCGAGTCATATCCGAGGTCGAGAGCGTTGCCATTTACTGGTCCTTTCAACGCGCCTGCTGTTAGCATGGCGCACAATGTACGCAATGAGCGGCGTTCAATATGGCAGGGAACCTAAAATCCGTACCACGCCTTCACATTGCGGAGACTAAACATGACTGTTACAGTGATAGTGACAATAGACCAAATGATTGCAATGACTGCACCGTGGCTCATCCAGATGGCCGGAACGGTGACCAGGAGTGCAAAAATCCCCGGCTTCCAGGCCGCCGTCTTCTGCGAAAACACTGCCCAAGCAAGGATGCATACTACCACATCAACCGGAACAGTTATTGCAAGCGTGAAGATGGGAACTATTACACTTACCGCATGTGCCATATAGTTTGGATTGTTGGCTGTGCTCTGCCAGTTATGAATCGAGTTGAAGCCAATGCTTACCGGTACCAAAAGCACGAATAGCAGCATAAGCACCACTGCTGCCCACACTGCCGGCGGACGAACATCAAGCGACTGAACCTGCACCGCAAGTTTGCGATCGAACTGCTCTTCCTGTCCTACCTGACCACCATAAACATTCAATGGGACCGAACAGTTCTTGCATATCGAACGACTATCGTCGTTTGGCTCACCACAATTAGGGCACAGACGTTCTATTGCCATACACTCCTCACACCTAGCACATTGGGTGTAGTATACCTGTACATAGGTCTTAGACGAACAAGGCGGTACCTTCGGTAGGTAGCCGCCCGTTACGCTCATATTCAGGCTACTGCAACAAGGTACCGGTCACCTCATAACTACCAGATCCAAGGAGTACGCTACCCGCCGCACCACCAGCCGATTTCGAAGCAGCCGGTTCACCATCTATCCTTACGTTGCAGCAGGGTGGAAACAGTACCGCAGAGGTATTTGCAGGTATTTTCACATTCCAGATGAACCGGTCGTCGTCCAGACGCCAGGATGATGATACCAACCCGTACATGGTATTAAGTTCGGCAGTCGCATAGGTCAACGAGCCGCCAGGCTTTGGTGCCATCACAATGCGCCGGTAGCCCGGTGACGCGCTGTCGGTATCGATTCCGGCTACCGTAGTGTATAACCAATCGCCCACTGCACCATAAGCATAGTGGTTGAATGAATTCATGCCGGGGTCCTGAAAGCCCTTCTCCTCCGTCCAGCCATCCCACCGTTCCCAAATAGTAGTTGCTCCACGAGTAACCGAATAGAGCCAGGAGGGCCAGCTCGTCTGTGCGAGCAGCTTGTACGCAACAGCGGTTTCATTCGAGCTGGTTAGCACCTGCTGCACGTACGGTGCACCAACGAATCCCGATGATATGTGATCTTTGCGGCTGGTGATGTCGCTTACAAGTGCGCCAGTAACTCGTGCCTTAAGCTCATCTTGCACCAGGTTGAAATGCAGTGAGAGAATACAGCCTGTTTGCGATTTCAAAGCTTCCGGATCATCACCGGCAAGGAAGTGCGCCACATAGGCATCGCGTACCTTAACCCACTCAGATCCGTAAGCTGCCGCATCCGCTTCATGGCCAAGGACAGATGCTATGCGCTGCATAAGCTCCAGGCAGTAAGCGTAGAATGCCGTGCCCAGCAGGTCATTGGGTGTTCCTGCCTCTATGTTCAGCCAGTCGCCAAAGCAGTGGTAATGCTTCCCCTCCTTGCTGCACCTTATGAAATCAACCGCAGTCTCGGTAAGCCACTGCATGTACCGCTGCATACTGGCATAACGGTCGCGAAGTATGCGCTTATCCCCGTAGCAGAGGTAGATTGTCCATGGGCAAATGATGCCAGCGTCCGACCAGGCGGGACCTCCGTCGGAGTTGTGCGAGTCAATATTTGGGGCAAACATGGGATACTCCCCGTGATCGCCCTGAGAGTCCTCCACGGTAAGCATCCAGCGGTTGAAGAAGCCAGCAACATCCATATTGAACGCGGCAGTGCGAATAAACACCTGCGCATCACCCATCCAGCCAAGCCGCTCATCGCGCTGAGGACAATCGGTTGGTACGTCTACAAAGTTGCCTTTCTGACCCCAAAGAATGTTATGCTGCAGCTGATTCACAAGTTTGTCGGAGCACTCAAAGGACCCCGTTATGTTCATCGCAGAGTGGAGCGTTACAGCAGTAATGGTGTCTATATCTGGTGTGCCATGGAAACCGCTGAGTTCAACGTATTGAAACCCGTGAAATGTAAACCGGGGTTCATATGTTTCGGCCTCATCACCCCTCGTGGTGTAGTAATCTGTCTGCAGAGCACCTCTCAGGTTAGTCGTATAGAGTGAACCGTCCTCGTTGAGCATTTCTGCGTGTCGAATACCTATTGTGGCGCCGCGCGGCTGATTTTTAAGATGAAGTCGTACAACTCCCACCATGTTCTGGCCCATGTTGTATATCCACCTGCCATGCACGTTGCGAGGTGCGTCCAGGGGCTTCAGCTCTTCAATAACCCTTACAGTGGGCCCAATTTGCGCATTTACCACTATCCCCGGCGCCGGCGCAATCTCAACAGGCAACCATGAGCCTGCAGGCTTACCCGGGCTGCACCAGTTTTCCAGTTCCTTCCGTGCTTCGTAGCTCTCGCCCATCAGAATATCGGCCGAGAGAATCGGGCCAAGCGCAAATGTCCAGGTACCGTCAGTTCCAACCGTGTGTCGCGTACCATCCTCTGTGGTGATCTCTAGTTGCGCAAGCAGAGCAGGCTGCTCACCAAAGAACTGACGCTCTCGCCAACCAACATACCCGCAGAACCATCCATCACCAAGCATAGCCCCCAACGTGTTTTCACCCTGTTTCACGAGTTCGGTGACGTTGTATGATTGATATTGTGCCCGTACGCGGTAGTCTGTCCAGCCTGGAGCAAGCCGGTCCTCCGATACTTTGTGGCCATTTATCCAGCACTCATGAAGGCCAAGTGCGGTAACGTAGAGCCGTGCACGCTCAACACGTCCTTCAACATGAAACGGTTTACGAAACAGCGGCGATGGCACTGACGTTCGGGGAGCACCTGCGAGCCAGGATCTAATCCAGCTGCTACTCCAGTCCAATTTTCCAAGCAGGCCCATCTCCCAGGTTGCAACCGAAGACGTGGCGTGGTTGTCGTAGTTATCCCACACCTCTACCCGCCAGAAAACCTGCACACGTGCCCCAAGTGGTACTCCGTTGTATTCTACGGCCACACAGTCGCCGCTCGATACTTTGCCGCTGTCCCACAAATCGAAATCGCCATCTTCAAGCTTCCTTGCGCTGCTCGCAGCCATGATCTTGTATGCTGCTTGGTTAACGTCACGCGCATCGGATACCAACTTCCAGCTAAGCAGAGGTTTTAGGCGATCAATGCCGATTGGGTTGTCGAAATATTCACAACGCAGTGAGTCTACCGAAAGCTGGTTCATCAGATTTCTCCTGAATGTGCAAGATTGTTAGTGTGATGAGATAGACTGACGGACTTGGACTATGACGTGTCATTAACCTCATCACCCTGGCACACTCATGCTTAGGCACGCGCGCAAATATTTCCTGCAAGAACGATGCCCGAAACCGGTAATTTATTAACTTGAGTTGATACCAGCAAAACTCAAGAATATGTCAATCCCACCAAGCCAGAATAACAGCCCTATTTACTGCGTCAATCGAATAGGAGTTTTAATCCTGTCCGAACATGTGGGTATTATTGTAGGAACGTTTTACCAGTGCAACAAACGCAGGATGACCAGCCCTACCGGGAGACTGTGGCCTGGCAAGTACGAGCTTTAAAATTGCGCACTGTAATGGTACAGTGTGCTACATACCAGATGGCTACCAATGTCTTTATTCAGTACAGGTAAGTGCAGGCAGTTTGAAAAAGTTGCCATGCCGTACTACAAATCGCTATTTCAGGCAGCATACCGACTCACCCGGCAGCGCGAATGGGCAGAAGATCTTCTTCAGGAAACAATGATTCGCGCTTATGAAAGATTTGAATTATTCAAACCGGGAACCAACTGCAAAGGTTGGCTGTTAACTATATTGACGCGCAGTTATCTTAACGATTTGGACAAGGGACGGAGGCGTCCTCTAACCACATCGTTTGATGCAGTAGGACCGGAAAGCAAGTTATGGGACTTTGCTGCACCGGAGGATACCAGTAATCCAGTTTCCATTGTGATGAATCAGGTGATAGATCACCAGATTGAGGCTGCCCTCGATAGTCTTACCGAGGACTTCAGGATCGCAGTGTTATTGGTGGATGTTGAGGAGATTTCGTATCAGGAGGCGGCAGATGCCCTCGAAATCCCTATAGGTACCGTTCGATCGCGCGTGTTCCGCGGCAGAATGCAAATCAGGCAGACCCTTATCAAGGAGCTGCAGGATAACGAATTAAGCTGATCCAGCAGGACTAATGGCCATGACCATGAAATGTAATGAAGTACAGGAACTTCTCGCTCCGTATGCCGATGGTGTACTGGTAGACGATGAGAAACAACTAGCAGAAGCGCACATTTCACACTGCCCAAGTTGCAGGTTACGAGTGGAGTCTCAGCAGGGCATCGCCATCGCACTGAGGTCCCTTAATCGATCCCAACGTGCTGCAGTGCCTGCCGACAGGGTACTGCGAGACATCCGAACGCAGTGGAACCTTATCGACGCCCGCCCGCGCCGTCAGCTTCGTTTGCAGTTCGCCTCAATTGCCGCTCTCGTGCTAATCTGCACGTTCGGAATGGTTTGGGCTCGCCTCGCAGTAGACAGAAGTTTTCCTGCAAGTTTTATCGTGCAGGATTATTCTGAGGTTAACAGCGCCCCGCTAGCACCGCAATATTCAACAAACGACCCAGCGGCTGCCGCCAAATGGCTGCGCAGTCACCTGCACACCGCAATTCCGCCAGTAAACCTGTCACTATGCAACGCTCACCTTGTAGGTGCCTCAGTGGTGCAAATTCACGGTACTCCTTCTGGTCGTCTGGTCTACCACACTCCTGCCGGAATGGCTGCTGTATACGTGGTACCGGGTAAAACTGCTTTCCGGTCACTCGCCCGGTCTCAAACCGATGGAAACGATTTCTATTCCATTACTCAGCCCGGAGCACCAGGCTTGTTTGCTTGGTCATATAATGGCCTAGGTTACGGTGTAGCGGATGCAAGCCCAACTGAGGCAGATTCATGCGCCGTGGCTGCCCAACGTTCCACGTCAATGCCGTAATCACCCACAAGGTCAATGTTGTAATCGCCCACAACTCGTCAGGCTGTATTTCTACCGCCCGACGATACCAGGTTACCAACCTTGGTACCTCCTGGTGATAGACTTACAAGAAGAAGAGTTTCGCCCCCACTATCTTGCCGTAAATCAGCCATGGTTGATGTCACTAGCGCACGACACCATTTCGCCTGGCGTGCCTTGACCCGCCGTAGCTGCGGTTAGAAGGGCTAAAATATACTTGTTAAGTGGATACTCAACGAAAATGCTAGCGCCCGGCTATCGGATGGGCTCGTCAGCCGGGCGCTTACTGACTGTATCGATCA
>JAJZFK010000387.1 GCA_021805405.1 bacterium | reverse complement strand
GCCTCAAATGGAGAGGGAGTAATTTCAAACCGCGACATCATTTCTCTTATGGAGCGGGTTGACGCCCTGGGGCTAGACTTCATCAAATGTGAGAACCTGTGCAATTTCGACGGGGTGGCAGGGTATGCGCTAGGGCAAGGCCAGGCTTAGCCTGAAATGTGCTGCTCTACAACTCGGTGTCACCGAATGACTAATCGTGCGGCATCTTTGCCAGACCGGGGGTAGTACTGGCTTCACTATCCTCGGCGGCGGCATCATCTATCGTAACCTGTGGTAGTTCGCCGTTCACCATTTTCAGCAAGTCGGCAACCGTACAATGTCGTTCGACTGGATGACGAAGCGGTTGGTCTACATGAACAACATAGGAATTTCTACGGCCCACGCGGCACCTCGCGAGCACACCAGCCTGTTCAAGTTCCATAACGATGCGCTGTGCGCTTCGCTCTGTAATACCTACCATTTCGGCCACGTCACGCAGGCGAAGATACGGCTCATTGGCGAGACAGATGAGTACGTGCGAGTGGTTAGATAGAAACGTCCACGGGACCGCTTTTTGAGGTGTCTCCTGGACAGTACCTGCTCTCAAGGTGGATGCCTCCGCATTGGCATTGCAGTGGTATCTGCAATTTATAGCGCAATGCATTTCGCGATAAGCTATTCGTGAACACTATTATAGCAGTTCAAAGTGCGAAACTTCAAAGCCTTTGAACGTGGCAAAATTGGAAGCCTCAAATTGGATGACCTTACCGCGAAGTCGGTCACACCAAATCAGGTGGAAAGCAGAGCCGCAACGGTCCTGCGCAAAGCCGTTGAAACTGACATTTCCTTATAAGAGACCTGCGCCACAGATTGGTGTTTACTTTGGCAGAAAACCGCAAAATGGTTCAGATTGTGGATGAAATGTCCGTTCGGCAGTGAGACAGTTAAACCCGGCAAAAACGACTTACGTGTCTGTTTGCGTAGTTTCCTTTAAATTAAGTCGCGAATATTCAAGCGGGTTGTGTGGTATCTACGCCCCTCAAGCTGTCATTTCACTAAGAACAGCTGCGTTTTGCCTCTGGCCAACGTCTACTTCCCGACTGCTTTGTGATTGCTTGAAGGCGTGCGATGGTAAAATTGGGGAGTGTGGGGTATTAATCAAATATGCTGAACATCACTGAAAATTTTGTGGCTCGGTCTCGCTCACTCTTTATGAGCAAGACATTCGGCCAACGTCAAGTGCTCTTTGTAGCGGTATTGCTGATGGTAGCGGCATCCCTACTACCGGCTGTAGCGGCACCCGCACCCTGGGCATGGATTTGGTCGCAAGATGGTAGCAGGCCGCCAGAGACGCTCTATTTTCGCCAGACCTTCAAGTTATCCGGCAAACCCACCAGCGCCTTTCTTTACATAACGGCGGAGGACGGCTTTAAGGCTTATCTTAACGGCGCTTCATCGCCTGTAGGTGCCGCCCAGGATTGGAGCCTTGTGCACCGGTACAGCGTGGGGCAGTATGTGCGCCGAGGCGAGAATGTACTTGCCGTGGAGGCGGAAAACCAGTCGCTAAATGGCGGGCTCATATACGACCTTAAAGTTACCATGGCTTCAGGAGCCGTAATAGATATCGTTTCCGGGCCAGGTGTAAGGGTTAACAGAAATCCACCGCTGGTGTGGACGAAGCCGGGCCTGGATGTTAGGCACTGGAGCATAGCTCATGTAGTAGCAGCGGCTGGTGCTGCGCCCTGGGGTCCGCTGCGCGGTGCATTGCTCACGGATGACTCTCAGCTTGTGAGAATATGGAACCTGGCCGCAGGTGGTACTGCCGGTACGGCTACTTATACACGCCCTCGTAATATCGGCGACCGAATGATCATGGAATCGAGCATCGCCGATCCAGATACCCTACGGATACTAAGAAGCGAGGGCTTTACGCTTTACCAGACAGATTGTGATCACCTGGCAGGTGAGGAAAAAGGACCTGGCCAATGGGACTGGGTGAACGCCCAGGCAGATCGTGCTGCCGTACATGCACTAGGAGAGGACTGGGCCTATGCCGAGCAGGAGACATTTCCTTCTGCGTGGTACCGAACCACTCACAAGTTCACTCCGTTAATGTGTACCGAGGATCACCTGCCTGTTGACGCCTTCTCGCTATGGTCCGCTACGTGGCCAGATTATGTTGACAACGGGTACAAAGCACTAGCCAAGCAATTTGGGCCAGTAACCAACGGAGCTACCACCACGCCGGCTCAGCTATCCGCGCTCCTGGTAGGAGTTGGCGGCGAGTTTGGTGATGTGGGGTACATGACAGGTCTGCGTGTTGAAAATCCGTTGCAGCGAGCGGATTGGATTCGACGCTTTGGCAATGCCCATGATCACCTGGGATGGTGGTGTGACGATCCCGATGCGCGTGCAGGCTTCCAGAAGACAGTGATGCAGGAATATGGCTCGCTCGCTGCTGTGAATAGAGCGTGGTCTACTGACTACACTAACCGCAATCAGATTGAATACCCAGCTGATCTGAAAAGCGAACCTGACCTTAAGGATCGTACCCATTACCTGGACTTTGTCCACTGGTATCGTGCTGCGGCAGGAAATGCAGAAGAGATGAATCTTGCAGCAGCTCGCAAATACTTTCCGGATTCACTTCTGATGGTTTCGGCTGGCTTTACGGATGAAAACCTGCGAGGTGGTAACGATAACAGCCTTATACCAAAGCTGGCTGCCCGGTTTGGAGCGGCAGTTCGTAGCGACCACGGAGGTTTCAAGCCTTTCGCGGATAATGCAGCGACCATGTTTGGCAGACTGGGTTCAGCCAGCCGGTTTTACGGTGCTCCGTTCTGGAGCGCTCCATCTGGCAGTACCACTGCGGACCAGACTGTTCAACGCATCTATGAGGCGGCGTCGCAGGGAGCCACCGGCTATTTCGATTGGGCTTACAATGCCGCTGCACCTGCCAATAGTGCCATCTATTATCTTTACGGCCGCTTCCTGAGAGTGGATAAGCCAGTTAAGGATGTTGCAGTCTTCTATCCTGCAGAGGCACAGGAGATAAGGCCGGAGCAGGGCTACAATCGTCTTTTCGCGCGTGAATGCGCCAGACTACGTGACCTTGCCGATTACGACATTGTGGATGACCGAATGGTAGACGATGGCTGTCTTAGCGGCTACCGGGTACTT
>JAJZFK010000496.1 GCA_021805405.1 bacterium | reverse complement strand
CAAATTACCAGTATTCTGGCGAAATTCCTGGATATACAGCGCTTGCACGGGCAGATTGTGTCTACTTCGAGATATCAGTTGGCCATACAATTGCAGGCTGCAAAACCCGTGCGCCTCGCTACTGCCCGGCAGGATGAACTACTTGCGAAGCGCCTTTGTCGCACGCCGGTAATTACTCTGTGTCAGAACTCGACGCAAGCGGCTGAGCGTAACCTGGAGAAGAACGCGCTGGGCGGCAGCTCCCTCCAGACACTCGCCGTAAGTTTAGCCGACCTCATAGGCGAAACACCGCGACAGGTTCCTCCCAGCCAAGGCAGCCTTCTGTTTCGCAAGTTTAAGGCCCTGCTCTACCTGCATCCCCAACAAGCTGCGGGTCTTGGCATGCTTATGCGGCGTTCATCTCCCGGAAGCGCCGCGTTGCAGATACTAGCGGATGCCTGTTCAGCAAACGGCTCCCCGCAAGCGCAATCTGCCCTACAGTCTGCCATTCAACAGCACATCCATAGCCTCCCTGCCTTATCTGTGCTACTGCCGTCGCTAGGGATGGTTCACCATCCGGATACTGCAACTGTTAACCTTATGACGAACATTGCTTTTCATGGGCAGGAGGCTGAAATAAGGCAGACTGCTCAACTTATGCTTGGCGTGATTGTACATACACTTCACCCTCTTGATTCTACTGAGTGCCGTAAGCTGTTTCGGCAACTCGATCGGCGTCAGACATATCCGGCCAACCTGCAGGGTGACGAACAGTTCCTTCTGGTGTTGGGTAACACCGGTTTACCCGATGCGCTTCCCTCTATCCATCCTTTTCTATTCTCTAAAAATGCAGTACTTCGCTCCACCGCACTGTTTGCTCTAAGACGCATTAACACACTGGAGGCAGGTAATCTGCTGAATCGCTACCTTGCAAACGATCCCAGTGCCGATGTTCGTTACGAGGCTGCGACGGTAATTGGCAACCGATTAGAGAGCCCCGCAACTGTTCAACTGTTGTGTGCGCGACTTCATGCTGACCGTTCCTCTGCAGTGAGAAAACAGATACTAGCGGATCTCTACTATTCGCAGAAGGCGTTTCCTACGGCAAAATCTGCCATAACCTGGGCCGCCAATCACGATTCGTTGCAGGGGGTACGGCAGTACGCCAAGAGCCTGTTAGGTGCAAAATCGTGATGAGATGTTCATGCAAGGAGTTACATTTATGCATAGTCTATTAAAACGATGGGGCCTACTGTTTATGTGTATGCAGCTTGTTGCGCTTTACTCGCAGAAGGCGTGTGTAGCACAGAGCCTCGGCAACCTCTTGGGGCACCACAAGCTGATAACCAATGGTGGCCATAAACCTGAACACGATAGTGTCTCGGTGACACTGCCGCCGTACTTCGGGCCAAAGCAGCGGATTGCTGTGATGGGATTAGACTCGAAGATTTCTACTACCACTGCATCTGATCCGGTGCAGCAGGGCGGCGCGGTCACCACTACAACCGTTCAAATTCCACCACCGGCGGACCTTGGCACCGGCCTTACAGAGATGCTGGTTACAGCCCTTCAGAAGACACATCGCTTTATACTGCTAGAACGCACCGCACTACAGGACATACAGGCAGAGCAGCAGCTCGGTACAGGCGGCGCGCTTAACCCGGCAACGGCACCTAAAGCAGGAAGCCTGCTGGGCGCACAAGCGCTGGTGCGTGGGGCAATTACCGAGTATTCCTTCGCTGAATCCAGCGTTGGCGGCGGCGGTATCCTGGGTAACCTGGGAATTTCCCACAGCAGTATGCGCGCAATGATCGCTCTGGACGTAAGGCTTTATGACACGACCACCGGCGAGATTCTCAATTCTGTACACGCTGTTGGGCACGCATCTTCGTCGGGTACTTCTGTAAACTATACAAATTCCAATCTTGCCGTGGGTACTACCGCGTTCAGCCAGTCACCACTCGGAGAGGCGTGCCGCAGGGCTCTCGCGAAAGCTGTTCTATTTATCTGCAAGAGCATGGTCGCATTACCATGGGAGGGCAGGATCGCCGATGTGGAGGCTGATGGGTCGTCTATAACCCTCTACCTGAACGCAGGGCAGGATGATGGCATCAAAACCGGTGACACGCTGGCAATTCTCAAACCCGGCCACAGCATTGTTGATCCTTCCACGCGAACGGTGATTGGCCATGTAAAGGATGTCGCAGAAGGGAATGCACATGTGGTGGAAGTTAAACCGAAGCTATCTATTCTCGCGGTAGACAGTGGCAGCGGATTTTCCGTGGGTGATGTTGTACGGATGTTACCGGCACCAGCCCAGGTGCATTGAAACACGCACGTTGGAGGCGGCAATGAGTGTTATTGAGTTTGTGCAGAACTACGATGATCTCTCTACCGATGAAGGGTTTCAGTTTCGTTTTTTCTGTGACCACTGCAGGAATGGGTATATGTCATCGTTCCAGAAGAACAAGATTGGCATAGCGGGCGGCTTTTTGAGGGCCGCTGGAGACATGCTGGGCGGTGTGTTTGCGCCTGCATCAAACACGGCATTCGATATTCAGCGCGCCGTGGGTGGCACGGCACATGACTCTGCGCTAAGGCAGGCGGTTAATGAGATAAAGCCGCTGTTTGTACAGTGCCACCGATGTGGCTCGTGGGTGTGCAGCCAGGTATGCTGGAACGATGAGAAGAGCTTGTGCAAGCAGTGTGCGCCCATCTTAATGGAGGAGCTTGCAAGCGCACAGGCACAAGCCGCTAAAGTTCAAGTGCAGGATAAAACGCTCTCGAGTAATCAAATTCAGGATGTAAGTATCGACATACCCGCACGAGCGTTTTGTGCCCATTGCGGTGCCGCTGCAACACCTGGTAAATTCTGTGCTGCGTGCGGCGTACCTTATACAACCGAACAGCAGTGTGCGAAGTGCCATGCATCCGTAAAAGCGGACTCAAAGTTCTGTGCGGAGTGCGGTAGTCCGTTATAATATTCTTCACTTGGCACACTGTTTTTCTGTGTGGTGAGCAAAATACCATCTCTTGCAGGGATTTAATAGAAGGTGGCGCGCAAAAGGGTATAACGAGCCCGCCTTGCACCGGGGTATGGTGCAATGGTGGGTGCCGGGGACCTGATTACTGAGCGGACTAAACGCTGGCTTGCGAAATCAGGAGGTATACCCTGAAGCTCTCACCTGGG
>JAJZFK010000552.1 GCA_021805405.1 bacterium | reverse complement strand
ATGGATGAGCCTCGCATATAGACGCGAGATTATCGATGACCTTTAGAGTGTGCTCAACGTTTTTTGGCTGGGGCCAGTTAAGTGCGCCTGCGTGGCCGCTGTGATCCCAACCATTCTGGCTGCCCGGTGCACCGTGAAGATCCACAATGACACCAAGCTTGTAGCGAGCCGCCATTTGTAATGCTTTAGTTAGCGTTTCACCTGCATTGACATACGGTGCTTCTGGCATTACCGCCCAGTAACCAATTGGCAATCGGACGGTGTTTAGTCCATGATTCGCGATCCATTGGAAGTCCTTCTCTGTAATCCACGTGTCACGGTGCCGCCTAAGGAGCTCGCTAGCCTTCGCTGCGCCTAGCTCCAGTCCCAAGGAGTATTCATCCTCGGCCTTTAGTCCCTGAAAAACGGAGGGCACAATCCACTTCTCCAGAACCATCCAGGCACCCAGATTTACTGCTGCAACTGCATCGCTCATTGCAGAGTGCGATGCGGCATGGTTGCCTTCGTCATCAGCATGCGCGCTTGTCGCAACAGCAGGCATTGCCGCTAGCGCAGCAGCAGCCTTTAGAAAGTTACGACGACCAACAACCTTCTCGTGCTTCGGCATTTATTTATTTCCTTCCCGCGAAGTTAGTAGCTACTTATCACCGTTATGGTACCGCATGCAAGATGGGTAGTATTGTGCGACTGAAAGGCGTTAAGCAAACACTTTAGATCTGTTTCCTGTGGCGGGCGCAAATGTCGGTCTCTCACCGAGATTATCTAGTTAGCAGGCCGCTATTACAGCCATGCATGATATCGCCAACAGGAAATTTATAACATGCGCATTCTTTGGAATTTTATAATTGAGAAAGAGACGTCGATTCCTATCGACCATCAAGAGCACCTTCAACATCTGGTTCACGAGATCGCGGGAAATGTACTCCGCTATGGAACTAATACTCAGTCGAGTGCTCCCAATTTTCATTTCGGTAATTTGCGCAGTCAGTCCCGAGTGATAGAAAATGGAACTATTCGTTTTGCACCGGGCCGGGTAGAGTGGCAGTTTGCAACCCCTTCTGCACCCATTCTCAACGAAATCCAACGTTATACTGAGAAGATAAACCGGGTAAAGATTTGCGACGGTACCTTTCACATCAGCTCGGTAAAACCGATTGAGCCACCCGATCTCTCTAGCGGGCGCATGGAATGCACGTGTCTTACCCCTTTTGTCACGGCTGCCATAGAGCAACCCACTCCTGGTATTGTACGGTACCTTCGTCCGTTGCACCATATTTCCGAAATTGAATCGGTGTTACTTAACGAGCTACTCGTTGCACACAATTCTGCCTATGGTTTACCCGCTCATGCATCCCAATTTCGGCTGGAGTTCAATCAAAACTACTTGCGCCGTGATCACCGTGGAGGTACGCGTAAGGTGCGATTTCGTGGAGAAGATATCATTGGCAGTTACGCACCGTTCATTATGTATGCGGACCGCGAACTATTGCGAACAGCCTGGGAGTGTGGATTGGGCCAGCGGCGAACAGATGGCTTTGGTATGGTGACAATGCGGCCAACTTACAACATCGAGTTCCGCCATTCGGCGCAATTGAAGGATTGTGTATGCAGGGAATAGAACAGATTGGCAGGAAGTGCACCAAAAAAACGGTGCCAACATGGAGGCGCTTTGTGACCACATACATAAGTGACAATTCTGCAGTCAGTCAGTTCAAGCAGGATGGGTATCTGCTTGTTCCCAATCTTTTCGACAGTGAAGAGATGAACTACCTACTGAGAATAGGGCGGGGTGATGAGTCTCACGCTGTACACTCGGTAGTAGATGCTGAGGGGCGCAAATCCAAGCTATGGCTAGCTAGCGACACCTCGCAGGATGACATTTACAGTGCAATATGCCGCAGCCACAAACTGGTTGACCAGATGGAGGAGCTGCTGGAAGACGAAGTCTACCTCTACCACTACAAGATGATGGTAAAGGAGCCACGGCAAGGTGGGGCATGGGAATGGCACCAGGACTATGGTTACTGGTACAACAACGGCTGTCTGTTTCCCGATATGGCTAGTTGCTACATCGCCGTAGACAGAGCGCACAAACACAACGGCTGCCTTCAGGTCCTTCGCGGTTCAAACAGAATGGGACGCATAGAGCACGGCAAGGCAGGTGGGCAGACTGGTGCAGATCCTGACCGCGTAGAAGATGCGCAAAAGCACCTGGACCTGGTCTATTGCGAAATGGCCCCCGGTGATGCGCTGTTTTTTCACAGCAATACACTGCATCGCAGTGATGCCAACCTTAGCGAAGATCCACGTTGGGGCTTTATATGCTGCTACAACACTCGGCATAATCCGTGCCGCGACCTATCAGGCCATCCCTCGTATACCCCGTTAACGAAGTGCGATGACAATGTTATAAAGGAGGTAGGCTTCAGGACGGTAGCAGAACGCGGTCTCTAGTCACGTTCTCCGCGCTAAGGCTTAAGCGTGGGCGTGCAACGGAGTTTCCGTAGATGTACGCTCACGCAGCGCAGCCTGTGCTGCAGGACTTCCGCCTAAACCTCCCTGGAGGCGTTCCTTACTGCTTCGCAAAATGCGTTTACTTTCGCGGGGTCCTTGCGGCCGGGTTCAGCCTCCACGCCACTAGCTACATCGACCATCCAGGGCTGGATCTTTATAATCGCCTCTGCAACATTTTCGGGGGTGAGGCCACCCGCCAAAATAACGGGAAGGCCAAATCGCTGCTGTGCCTGTTTCGCTAGTGCCCAGTCGAAACGCTCCCCGGTACCGCCAAGCGCGCCGGGACTGTAGGCATCCAGCAGTAAAGCTGCAGGTGGCTGCACGCCCGGCTGCTTAATCGCCACTGCAAGGTCCTCAAGACTCGAAGGGCCGCTAATTCGGGCAGTTAAAATCAAGCGCTTTCGTGGAGGGCGGGCTGAGTTGGGAAGTGAATACGTCTGCAACGTCTCAAAGCCTTGCAACGCATCCGTAACGGTGCGACAGACGCAAATGCAGGTGACTGGCGGGGGAACCAAGGAGGGTATCTCATCCCAGCCATCGAAGCGGCCCACGTAACGCGGAGACTCTGGTACGCCAATGAACCCCAGCGCATCCGCTCCACATTGCACGGCGAATAGCGCGTCCTCCAGGTTAGTGATGCCACAAATTTTTATACGAGTCA
>JAJZFK010000299.1 GCA_021805405.1 bacterium | reverse complement strand
TTGGTGACGGACAGCGAGTTCCGCCTCGTCAACTGACGGCAGTGTAGGGTGCTGTTCGGTACAGGTTCGAATAAACCGGTCTAAAAAGATAACGTCAAAATCGGCAAGGTGGGCAATTATTTCTCGTACAGAGAACCTGTCAGGATCCGGTGAGTAGTCTGCGATTTCGTCCCACTTTAGTAACGTTATATCACATATTGTACCCGGCAGGCACGTGAGTGAATCTATTAAGCGGTCTATGGCAAACCTGTTGAAGTTCATTAACCTTACCCTCAATCTACACGCATACCAATACAAGTGCAGCGGCGGGGCATGGCACTTGTATCTGGTATGGTAGTGCTTTCAACGGGTTAGTAGGCGATGAAGTGCTCCAGCACCTTCTTGCCGATAAGGAAACCTTCTTCCCGCTCTAGTGCGCTATCCTCATGCTCAATAGATATAACACCGTTGTAGCCATTCCTACGGAGGGCAGAGATGTACTCGCCCCAGTTAATGCGGCCAAGGCCCGGTATAACGTAGCGCCACCATCCGTTGCCCAGGTAGCCTACTTTCTGCCGGATATCGTCCCGAATTTCTGTATCTTTACCATGCGAGTGGAAAATTCTGGAAGCAAATTGATCGACCGCTCCAAGGTAGTCAATGCCTTGCCAGTACAGATGCGAGGGATCAAAATTCAAGCCGAAGTTGGCTGCTGGCAGCACGGTGAAGATGTGGTCCCAGTGAGCAAGGTTCTGGATGTTTGTTGCAGTCCAGTTTTCCAGCGCAAGCTTGATACCCAGCGAACCAGCCTTATCGATTAGCGCCGGAAATACTTCTGCACAGTCTTCCTCAATTGCTTTGTGCCGGTCCTTACCCGCAGGCGGCAGACCTGCCATGGTGCAGACTACTTCTACACCCAGGGCATGTGCAATATCGATAGCGGAACTTACGGTAGCGACGTTTGCCTTGCGCCGTTCAGGATCTGCGTGGGTTACGTCGGTGTAAGCAGCGAGCCCAGAAATCTGCAGGTTGCGCATCTCAAGGAGTGCTTTGACTTCATCGGCCCGAGCGGCATCGAATGTGCGCGTATCCAGGTGCCGACTACCTGGCCCCGTTACCACTTCAAGTCCCTGAAAGCCATATTCCGCAGCAAAAGCCGAAACAACTTCCAGTGGTCCGTCTGTGAACGGGCCAGTCAATATGCCTACATACATTGTAGATTCTCCCGGTTGATCAGAATTATGCAGTGAGCGATTCATGCTTCTGTACTACAGCCAGTGGTTCCATTTCTGGCTGTGCCCGGCCTAGAAGGTCGCGAGCGGCAGCAGCAAATTCAACGGGTGTGAGCATGCAGAGGTTATGCAATATAGGAATTGCACCATGCTCAATGAAGTGATCGGGAATGCCAAACAGCTTAACCTTAACGCCTGTTACACCTGCCTCAGCAAGCAGTTCAAGAACTCCGGAGCCCACGCCGCCATGAACAACGCCCTCCTCAATCACGATAACCCTACCCGTTCGGCGTGCGGCATTGAGTATCGCTTCACGATCCAGGGGCTTTGCCCACCTAAGGTTGATAAGGTTTACATCCACACCTTCCCTTTGGAGTGTGCATGTAGCCTCGAACGCAGGGGCAACCATGCTGCCGTATGCAAGAATTGCAACATCGTTGCCACTTGTTATGGTCT
The DNA here is from genome assembly GCA_021805405.1 of bacterium. Lineage (GTDB taxonomy): Bacteria > Armatimonadota > Chthonomonadetes > Chthonomonadales > Chthonomonadaceae > JAJZFK01. The sequence continues at coordinate 1,511 of JAJZFK010000299.1, read as the reverse complement.
CAGATTTACCGAATTCAATGGGAGTTGTGTTCTGTGGCCAGTTGACGGCAGGTGCATTGCCACGTGGATACCGAATCACGATAGGTCCTGCGTTGGGGCCCGTAACATGTTCCTGCAGGGCGTAGCGCATCATGGCTTCCAGTTCCTGCCCATCCTTAGGTGCAATCATATCGACGTTGGGTATGTGCCGTAAGTAGGCTATATCGAAGACGCCATGATGGGTGGGTCCATCATCACCAACGAGGCCAGCTCTATCCAGGCAAAAAATGACCGGTAGATTTTGGAGTGCAACATCGTGCAGAACAATATCATAAGCACGCTGAAGGAATGTACTATAAATGGCAGTCACTGGTTTCATTCCTTCAGCTGCCATACCTGCCGCAAAGCAGACGGCATGCTGTTCAGCGATAGCCGTATCGAAGTACCGCTCGGGATACACCTTGCTAAATGCAGTCAGCCCCGTACCATCTGGCATCGCTGCCGTAATAGCAGCAATTGATTTATCGGTAGATGCCAGATCGATTAGCGTCTTGCTGAATACACTGGTATATGTTTGGCCGCTAGACTTGCTCGCCGAAGCCTCCGCAAACATTGGCGGCGTGACCGCGTGCCACTTGCGAGCGTCCTCTTCCGCTTTTTCATACCCCTTACCTTTAACAGTCAAAAGGTGTACAAATACAGGGCCAGAAATATGCTTGATTGCCGAGAAGAGGTCGATAAGCAGGTTGATGTCATGACCGTCTACGGGGCCAATGTATTGGTAGCCAAGCTGCTCAAACAGGATTCCGGAGTTTTGCGTAGAGACAAGGTGAGTTAGATTGTGTTTAAGTACTGAACTTGCCGCTCTGGAGACCAACTGGCCAGGCTTGCCAGGCATACGCTTCAGGAAGTCCTTGGTTTGTGCTTCAACAGATTGGTAGATAGGAGAAACCCGCAATTTTGCCAAGTACGTTGAAAGTGCACCAACGCTCTCGGCTATCGACATATCATTATCATTAAGCACCACTACAAAGTTGCGGTTGCTGTGGCCTGCGTTATGCAGTCCCTCAAGCGCTAGTCCCGCAGTCATCGAGGCGTCGCCAATAACCGCTAGTACATGCTCCTGCTCTGTCCTGCCAGCCATATCCCTTGCCACGGCAAAACCATAAGCAGCAGAGATCGATGTTCCAGCGTGTCCAGCTCCAAAAAGGTCGTATTCGCTCTCTTCACGCCGTAGGAAGCCGCTTATTCCCCCGTACTGACGCAGTGTGCTAAATCTATCCAGCCTACCGGTTAGCATCTTGTGTGCATAGCACTGGTGGCCGGTATCCCAGATAATCTTGTCTGTTGGAACGTTGTAAACCGTGTGCAACGCAAGAATCAGGTCCGCCGCACCAAGGTCCGAGGCAAAGTGCCCTCCCGTTTTAGATAGGTTATCAACGATTGCTTGTCGCAGTTCATCGGAAACCTGGCTGATCTGTTCACGGGTTAGAGATTTAAGGTCTGCCGGACTTTGAATGCGAGAGAGAAGT
>JAJZFK010000360.1 GCA_021805405.1 bacterium | reverse complement strand
ATCAGGCTTTACAACGACCATCCAGAGCGTAGGTATATCTGGAAGGGGTGTTATATCCGTGCCGCGTCCCACAGCAAGCGCAGTACCGCCGTACAGGAAGAATGGCACATCTGACCCCAATTCAGCTGCTAGTACGGCCAGCTCCTCGCGGGAGAAACCTAATTGTAGTAGCGAATTTACACCTGTGAGTGCCGCTGCGGCATTGCTGCTACCGCCGCCCAGTCCCGCTTGCGATGGTACACTTTTGGTAAGCTGCAGGTTAAGTCCATACTCTACATGTTTACCTACTGAAGTTGCGTGGTTGAGTAGTAAGGAAACCGCCTTCACCACAAGGTTATCACCCCCAACAGGTACATCTGGCGAAAGCGGTGCCTCACAGTTAAAGTTTATGGCAATCTGTGGAGTAAGACTTATATCCAGCGTATCGCATAACGAGATAGTCTGCATGACTGACGCCATGCCGTGGTACCCGGATGGAAGAACGCTAAACACATCTAGCGTAAGATTGATTTTTGCAAACGACCTAATTGTCAACATCATGGTTTAGCTAGTGTTCCTGGTACGCCAGTGCGTTTAGGAGAGAGGTCGCCAATGGGTGAACGAACAATCTAAACTTGAACTCTACACTGTTTCCTGCAGGAATGGTAGTAGGCTGTGTCGAAAACCAGGAGCCTGCAGACTGCAATCCACCAAGCGTAGCAACCCGGCGCCACTGCCAGCCGGGTATTGGCGACATGGTTGGCCAAGTTTCACCACATACCCCGGTGCCCACGTGCAGCGCTGTTATGTTGCTTGCAGCCGGCAACTGCTCTGTGGCCTGAGCCAGCATGTGAACGGTGCCATCTGCTGCTGGAAGCGCCAGGTTGTAAGGGCGAAGTACGGGGAACTGCACCGCCCCCAGGGCTGCATCATTTGTAGCAGTGAGCAACAGGTCGGCACGTATTGTAGCACTGTTCGCGAGCGCAGTCATAGTAAGGCGCACTGTCCATAACTTGCCACAGGTTCCATTGAGGGTCAATGTTGCCTGCCTATTGGATGAACTAGCTGCCGACGTTAACCAGCGAAAAGTTTGGTGCCACGGCTGTTGGCCAGGTTTCGCTGATAAGAGTTCGATAAGCGGCGAGGCAATAGAGTACGTCTGCCACTGCCCACCAGATGCGGCTGCCAGCAGCGCAAGCGGCTCCCGGTTGGAGAGTGGGCGCACCTTCATGGCTATCAGGTTTGCGGCCAGCCAAGCAGCATTGGTGCTATATCCTGCCTGGGGCGACTTTGCAAGGCCAGCAATCGGCGTGCCAAAATGTGCCTGCGTGGGCAGTGTAGGAAACACAGCTATCCGAACGCCAACAGGTGTTATCGATGCGCCAGGCGCAGTTGCCAACTGCTGCAGAATGGCAGTAGCCGCGTACGGGTGCCCATCATCACGCGGCTTAAGTTGCCACAGGATATATGCTTGCTGTAGTGGTTGTAGTGCAGGTAGCACAGGGAGCGTGTCACCTGTAAAGAAATCTAATCCGTCCAGCGGTACACATTGAATACGGTAGGCACCAGCCGCTACCGGTGCCGAGGATGTATTCTTGACGACGCACATGAATTGAACCGGTGATGAGTTGACCGCATATCCTTGCGGGGAACCAAGAAACTCCATTTGTAACTGCGGCGCAGCACCTGCATTACTCTGGACCAGCGGCATAGCGGGTATCGCAGCAGGTTGTTGGTTGGCCATGTGTAACTGGGCCCGTGCACTGGCCGGAAGTAGAGCCATGACGCTTGTTAGGGTTGAAATTACATAGAATTGATTTAGCAGTCGCCCCATTTAATGCGTACCCTTAAGCCTTGCCAGATTGGTCTTTGCCAACTGGTTATACTTGTCTATGGTGAGCGCCTTCTTGAAGGCGGCAGCTGCTAGTTTAAGTTGACCCTGAGCTTCGTATACAACTCCAAGGTTATTATAGGCATCCGACCATCGTGGATTGAGTGCAACCGCTCGTTGAAAGGCACTGAGGGCAGCAGAAACACTCCCTGTTTTCTGGTACGCAAGACCTAATCCATTGTAGGCTTCGCTACTTGTATCATCCTCTTGGGAGGCTAGCCGATAGTTATCGATTGCGAGTTTCAGGCTTTCCGGGTCACCCTTTGTGAGATACAGGTACCCTGCGGCGCGATGCAGCGGTGCAAGGCTGGCAGGAGGTGAGTTCTGTTTTGTGAGTTGAGTGATTGTTAGCAGAACGTCTTCAATGTTACCGGCATGGCAGCACCCAGATTCTCCCATACTGTTAGATCGCGAGGTGCTACTTTTGCTGCCGCCTTGTAATAGTGCACCGCTGGATCAAAACGTCCTAGTTTGAATTCAGTAAACCCTAGCAATTTTAACACAGCGGCATCCTGGGGCCGAATTGTCAAAGCATGCCGTGCAGCTCCTTCGGCAGACTTATAGTTTGCTAGTTTTGTCTGGAGCATCGCGAGTTGGTAATAAGGTCGAAACGCCATTGGTTCCTGAGCAGACGCCATGTTGAACTGCTTAATTGCGGCTGCGTTATTACCCGCTTGGGCAAGCATCTCTGCGTAGGTTTCTCGCAAACGATAATTGGCAGGGGCGTCTTTCACCGCAGCCTGCATACTGGATGTCGCCATGCGCCAAAGTGAAGCCGTGCGATTTGAACCACTACCTTGAGCAGATTTCTTAGCCAGCAGTTGGAGCGCTAGCGCCGTATTCATCTGATAGGTGCTATTGGTGGGTTCAATTGCGGCAGTTTTCTGGTAAACAGGAATGGCTGCCGAGAGGTTGCCTGCTGCCTGCAAGGCTACTGCCAGGTTATTTAGAACGTCTGTATCATTGGGTGCTAGCAGCGCCGCCTTGCGATACGTGGAGACCGCCTGTGCAAACTGCTTGGTAGCGTAGTAAACGCCACCAAGGTTGTACAATGCGCTTATCGAGCGCGGATTGAGGCTGGCAGCAAGCGTAAACTGGTGTTTGGCATCATCGTATCGCTTTAAACCCTCGTATGCGTTACCGAGATTTATGTGAGCATCTGACGAGGCCGGCTGAAGGTGTACTACCTCTTCGAGCGGGGCTACAGCATCAGCGTACTGTTGCTCGCGTAGCGCGATAATACCCAAATAGGTTAGCGTTGGTACGTCGTGGGGGCTCGCGGCGAGCACTTTTGTAAATGCCGTTCGAG
>JAJZFK010000495.1 GCA_021805405.1 bacterium | reverse complement strand
CACAAGCGGGCTAAATGGCCACAGTAATACGGGTAGAGCGAGCGCTATCGCACCTAATGCAGGTGGCAACAGCAGGAGCGAGTTTATTAAGCCTAGCGGCGTTAGTGTATGAAACCACACAGCCGTCATAGGTGCGGCACCAATTTGGGCGGCAGTCGCAACCGCCACAGGTTCTGCCACAGCGAGGAATACACGTCTACGCAGTGGTGGCTTTCTGCCCGGCCACCGTGCTAGCGAGTAGCCGCGCAAATTAGAAAAAACAGGTGGCAGCAAAACAGCCATAACAATAACCACACTAAATGAGAGCTGAAACCCCACGTCGTAAAGGTCAGCAGGTGTGATAAACAGGAGTATGAACGCGGCTGCAGCAAGGGCGGATGGCCAGTCTGGCTCTCGTTGTATGCAAAGACCGATAAGCGCAATTGAGGCGGTAAGCGCGGCACGATCGATGGAAGGCCGTCCCCCTGCGAATACGGAAAACGCAAGCACCAGGCCGAGGGTGAGAAGAAGCGAAGGGCGGTAGGGAACTCCCATCTGCCGCCACAGAAATGGAAGCACCAAAAGGAGCAAACCAATCTGCAATCCTCCCGTTGCCAACAGATGGGCAGCACCGGTGCGCGTGAACGCATCCTTCAATGCAATGGGAAGGCTACCGCGTTCGCCAAGAACCTGTGCAGATAGTAAGGCCGCATCATCGGCTGGTAGAAGTGAACGGGCCCGGGCCGTAAAAAAACGCCGTACTGCAAAGAGAATCCGCTGAGGTACGTCAAACAGTGCAGTTGCCGACTGAATTTTCCAGTCGTCTGCGTGTTTCACGTTCAGGTCACAGGTAACACCGTGTGCGTTAAGGTAGCCTGCCTCATTGAACCCGCCAGGATTTAAGAGGCCTCGTGGCGACTTCAGTAATCCGCGGCAGATTAGCACGTCACCGTATTGTGGTACCTGGTCGCCGCTAAAATCAGGCGGAAGTGCGAGCACAGTCTGCACCAGCCCGGTTGTAGGAAAAGTCGCGGAAGACGCCCCAACGGAAACATTGCGCACCTGAATAAGGCATCGTACCGTGGTGGCTGAAGAACGAGGGCCAGTCGATGGCAGCTCGACATCCGAGACTACCCTCCCAGTTATCGTTGCAAGCGCAGGTACGTACCGTTCGATTCCTGTCTGCATCGGCGCGGCAGCATCACGCCCGCGCACCACACCCAGCAGAAGTGTGATCACGAGCAGTCCACCTAGCAACAGGGATCTGTTCCGCTTGAGGAGTCCGGCCAACAGCAGGCACGCTGCCATGGCGGCAATTGCATATGCAGACAGCCAAGGGCAGCGCACCAGCACCAAACCGGCCATGTACGCTGCTAACAGCATAATGAGCGGCCGATGGTAGAGAGCCGCAGGTATGCGGAAATATCTTGCCGACAAGTTGCTCCTCTGTCTTGGGGAACGTGGTAACCCGCGTAAATGCCTTAGGTCGCAACTGCATAGCGAGCGGTATTTACCGTTTAGCTATTCAATTCGCAAACCAGCCAGCTATTTCCTTCACCTCGGCAAATAGCGGTACAAAACGGGCGCAGTAGAATGCGTAAGGTCGCGCAAGGAAGTGGGGGCAAGACCTCCCAGGTTCAACTTAAGCGTTTGTGTAAAGCGAGGAGAAGCAGCGCACTTGGGAGCCGGGGCGTCTCGCGGCGATTTAACGTTGACGATAACCAAGCCGTAACCAACGACGCGGATAGCGACCTTAACAATAACCTTAAAGTGAACGTCGGAGAACGATGGAGGGTGAGGCACCCACGCGCCGCCAACACATCCGTGAACGCCGCTCACCACAACGTAACCAACGGCGCACACCCAAGCAACCTCCCTTAGGGCCGGTAACGAGTACATAACCGCAAACATCGCGACCGTTCACGGTATAACCACGGGATTATTAGAAACCTAGTATTTTTACCTGTACCTTTAGGAGTTTTAATGGGATAATCTAGTCCTTGATTTGTACTGACTGATCAAAATAACTTCGAGGTTAACTATGGGACCAATTACTCGCTCGATTATATTCGCTAGCATCACGATGTTAGTACTCATTCCATTTACAGCATCTGCACAACAGGTTGCCTACACGGACCTTGGATCTGGCAACTCATTTGACCAAGGTATTGGTTGGGCCGAAGATGGACCATTAGACGGCTCAACATTCAAATACTCCCAAGGTATGGAGTTCATCTCACACGCAACAGGCAAACTAAGCTCTATAGATATAGCTCTAAATGGTCTTAATGTAAGTACCTCGAACCCTTTAGATATCTATCTCACCAGCAGCATGCCCACATCGCCAAGTGACATTACCGGAGTGCTAGAAAGCTACACCTTAACCAGTCTACCTTTGTCAGCATCTAATCTAAGCACCCTGACCTCACTCATGAACCCAACGCTTGCGCAGGGTAATACCTACTATCTAACTGTCGTGGCTGTAGGCAAGGCATCGGCAAGTTGGCAATGGAACAGTCAGGGTATAGCTGGCAATCTCATACGATCACTAAATGGCGGTAATTATGCAGTTGTAGGTGAAACCACTCTTGGTGCCTTCAGTGTGAACCTTTTGCCTCCAGCAGTACCAGAAGCGAGCAGCTTCGCCGGCGTTGCGCTCATGGGCCTGGGTTCCACGCTGGTGCTACGAAGGAAGCGTAGAGTTTAGGCCGTGAGCGGCAGGCTAGTTGGGGACGGTGGCGCAGGGTGGTTTGCTTTCATGACCATGGTCTCCACTCCTACCGAATCCTGTCGCGAGGGCTTTCTTTAGTCTATGGTGGAGAGTGCTGCCAGGCAGTTTCTCAGCACTACCACAGATCAGCACCGTCCTCCGCACCCCCCGCCCGGGCGCGCCTTTGGCGCTGAGCGAGGGGAGCAGAGACTCCTCCCCGGCCGCGAAAGCGGCCACCCCTCCTCCTGGCGCGCCTTTGGCGCTGAAGGAGGGAGTGCAGAGCACCATAGCGGTAGGTATTTGTCCCACCGCAAAGCTGGTGAAGAGCCATCGGGGGCGAGACGCCCCCGCTCCCAGGGCAGACCGCAACGCCGGTATCGATAGCGCAACTGTAATCAACGGTGTGCTCTGTATGAAGCGGGGGCGTCTCGCCCCCGATTCAGCGTGATCGATAGCGAAGTTGTAACTGACGAAGCGCGTGGTGAGCCTAGC
>JAJZFK010000266.1 GCA_021805405.1 bacterium | reverse complement strand
GCTTCCAGCTACCGTCTGCCTGAAGTGCTGTTTGTGTGCTACTCGGTTTGTGAAGAATAAAGGTAGTCTAACTGCTATGGCCTCAATTTCGCAAAATGTCCCTATTCACCGCTGGAGTCTCACGATCGGAACAGTTGGATCTCCTTTCGGTATCCGCGGGGAAATAAAGGTGCGCATCGATACCGATTTCCCTGAGAGGTTCATGGATCTGAAGCGGGTATGCCTTCGAAAGACCGATGACACCGCTTCAATTTACGATGTAGAAACTGTCCGGTTTCATAAGGGTCAGGCGTTGCTTAAGATTGAAGGCTGCGATAGTATTGACACTGCTGATACGTTTCGTGGAGCACAGGTCCTCATTCCGCTGGAAAATGCAGTCAAGCTGCCCGAAGACGAGTTTTATGTTCACGACCTTTTGGGCTGTGTAGTAGTTGCCCATCAGGGCCGCGAACTGGGCACCATTACCGATGTACTTAGAAGCGGCGCAAACGATGTGTATGTGGTTAATGGGAAGTACGGAGAAGTGCTGCTCCCTGTGATAAAGTCTGTGGTAAAGACAGTTGACATAAATGCGCGCAAAATCTCTGTGGAACTGATGGAAGGTCTGGCACCTGCTGGATTTGACGAGCAAACAAGTGCTGAGAATTGATGTAGTCACCCTTTTTCCACAAATGATCTCTCAAGCGCTGCAACACAGTATTGTTTCCCGCGCCATTGAGAGCAATCTGCTCACAATCAACGTAATAGACCTAAGAGACTTTACACACGACCGTCACCGCACAGCAGACGATACTCCGTATGGCGGCGGCGGCGGTATGGTGATGAAAATTGAGCCCATCGCGGAGGCGCTGGTTCATTTGGGATGCCCCATGAACAACGACACCTCATCTGGCTGTGGTATAATATCTCGACCGCGTGTAATTTTGACCGACCCCAGGGGTAAACCATTTCGGCAAACTCTGGCTCGTGAATGGGCGCGTGAGCAGCACATCGTAATTCTTTGTGGGCATTACGAGGGGGTTGATGAGCGAGTTTCGGACCACCTGGTTACCGACAGCGTATCTATTGGAGACTTTGTGCTCACAGGTGGAGAGCTTCCCGCGCTCGTCATAGTCGACGCGCTAACCAGGCTTCAGTCTGGCGCGCTAGGCGGCGAATACGCTGCTGAACGAGACAGTTTTGCCGAGGATTTGCTGGAATATCCGCAGTACACCAAACCAGCTGCCTTTAACGGCTGGGTTGTGCCAGACATGCTGTTGTGCGGGCACCATGCCCTCATAAACAGATGGAGGCGTTGGCATCAGCTGAGAAGTACGATGAAGCACCGACCGGACATGTTCCGTAAGGAGCTGCTCTCTGCTACCGACATAAATTTACTAGACGAACCAGAGCCGGTACCACCGGCAACGAAATAACGCCAACCTGGGCAGTAAGAGGAGAATTATGGCACTGGGACCCGAAACCATACGCGAAATTGAGCGCGCAGAGATCTTGCGCTCACGCGATATATGGGCCGACAACGAGAATAGACGCCGCGAACAGGACGCAAAAGAGAAAAAGCGCACAGAGTTTGAGCGGGTATCTGTAGATCAGCGCGTGCCGCTACCCAAGTTTCGACCTGGCGATACCGTGAAAGTTCATGCCAAGGTTGTTGAAGGCGATCGCGAGCGCATTCAGGTTTTTGAGGGTGTCGTTATAGCCGATAACAACACATCTAGCCGCAAAGCGTTTACAGTACGCAAAATCTCCTATGGCGTTGGCGTAGAGCGAACCTTCCTGTTGCATTCGCCTCGCATCGAGAAAATAGAAGTTTCCAGGTACGGTAAAGTTCGTCGAGCCAAGCTGTACTACCTGCGATCCAAGATCGGCAAGCAGGCTCGCATCAAAGAAGATCGTAATCCTACCCGCTAGGGACTGCACATGAATCCCACTGAAACGGGCGCAACCGACGTACTTGCCAACCTTAGCGCCGGCGCAGTCCTAGCGATTGCGCTGGCGCTTACAGTGTTACGAGTGCTTTTGCTCAAGTTTAGCAAGTCGGCACCTAAGCCCACCACTCGTCCGTCCGGGCATACCAACGACTCCTCGGCCGCTCTCTACCTCGCCGAGGTATGTGAATCGCTAATTATTGCTGGCGTGCTGGTGTTCCTGGTGATAAGGCCCTACCTGGTACAGGCGTTCTATATTCCGTCGGAGTCGATGGAACGTACTTTGCTGGGTCACGATGCCGGTCCCTCTCAAGACCAGTCCAACATTATCTATAAGCATACAGTTCACGATCATATTTTCGTAAACAAACTGATCTACCGCTATAGCAACCCGCACCGCGGTGACATCATCGTATTTAAGGCACCAGCAGTAGCCGACTCTGAAGACAAAATGAACGGAAAACCGCAGAAGGAAAACATCCTCATAAAAAGGGTTATTGGTATTCCCGGCGACACCATTCAGGTGGTTCAGATTGGCGTTAACGATTACGTGAAGCGCAACGGTAAAGTACTCCACGAGTACAAAAACCCTAAGCGTCCGTATTCCATTAACCAGGAAATGGAACCAGAGCTTAACAGCAACTTCCAATTCGCCTACCCCGATCCGTTGGTCCTTAAACCTGGGCAGTACTTCGTTATGGGCGATAACCGCAACGACAGTAACGACAGCCGGTACTGGGGTACAGTGAGCCGCTGGCGAATAATGGGTAAAGCGGAGGTAATCTTCTGGCCCATTAACCGCATACGCATACTCCATTAGGAGACCCCAATATTGGGTATTAATGCGGCACGACAATATGAACAGGAAGCCCTTGCAATGGGCTTCCTGTCTGTTTGTGGGGTTGATGAGGCTGGTCGTGGGTCGCTGGCCGGTCCTGTGGTCGCAGCCTGCGTTGTTCTACCACTTCGTTTTGGCTTAGAAGGCGTAAACGACAGCAAGCAACTTACTGCCGTGCAGCGCGACCGGTTGTTTCCCATGATCACCCAACAGGCCCGCGGCTATGGCATCGGCATGGTAGATAACACCGAAATAGACCGCATCAACATTCTCAATGCAACTCACCTTGCCATGCGGCTCGCCTTCCATAACCTTCCGGCTGGGTTGTGGTGTGACCTCGCGCTCATAGACGGATTGCCAGCGCGGGAATTCCCCATCACGCAATGGGCGATTGTAAAGGGGGATAGCAAAAGCCAGAGTATTGCAGCCGCCTCTATTATCGCCAAGGTTACCCGAGACCGCATAATGGAAGACCTTCACAGCCAGTACCCCGATTACAACTTTGCACAAAACAAGGGCTACCCAGCCAGTTCACACCTTCAGGCTCTAGCAAGGCGAGGTCCTTGCCCTGTGCACCGTCTCACCTATAAGCCCGTATTGGTTGCGAGTACAAAGTGCTAAGCCGACGCGCACTGGGTGCAAGAGGCGAGGAAATCGCCGCTACCTATCTGGTTGCGCATCACTATGAAATCCTTTACCGCAATTTTCGATGCCCAGCTGGGGAGATCGATATCATAGCGCGGATTGAGGGAACCGATGGACCTGCGCTTGTCTTTGTTGAGGTAAAGCTGCGCATTGGGACAGCGCATGGTACCGGTGCTGCGGCTGTTAACGTGCCCAAACAACGGCGGATAGTCGCATCTGCACTCCACTATATAAGCGCGCACCCTCCGTCGCGGGATGAACCCGCTATACGCTTTGATGTCATTGAAATTGCTCCGGACAACAATAACGGATTTAGCCTGAACCACCACATTGGCGCATTTACCGCTGACTGAAATAGAAGAGGAGAGCTTCTGCTAGTGCAGAAACTCTCCTCTAGTGGTATGAATGAAAGATAGCTGGTTTACGCAGACTGCGTAGTCATTTCGAACTTGCAAGGCATTGCGGGGCGGCCCGACTGTGTAATCTGAACGATATTACGACCCTGGTTGTTTAGCTTGGCGGCCTTGGATGCTGGTATGAATACCTGCACAGTTTGCCCACTTCGCGGAAACAGCAGTCCTACTAACACTGACTGTTCCAATGTTATACTCCTTTCAAATACGTTGAACACTCTTGTAACCCATATGACTATACGGGTTACTCTATTGACATCATCACCTTCTTCTCTACTTAACAGATAAGAAGCCAATTAATATCCCGTACACTATTGTACAGGCAAAAAACCTCTTGCGCAACTTTAATGCGCCACTTCTGCGGCAGCTACTGGTTTGCGACCGCTTCGTAGCAGAAACACCATAGGGATTACGACTACTGTTGCTAGACCAATGAGTAGGAATCCATCGTTAAATCCCATGGTTGCCGCCTGCCGTTGAATAGCATCGTAGACCATAGCGAGTGCAGCGTGTTGTGCGGTGTGGAGATCGTAGCCACGAGCCATAAACATGGACTCAAGCGCGTGAAGGCGTTGTTGTAAAAGCGGGTTGGATGGGTAGATATTATCACTGAGATCTACCCGGTGGTAGCGGCGCATATCGTCGAGATAAGTTGAGAGTATCGCTATGCCAAATGAACCGCCTAGTTGTCGACAGAGGTTGAGCATACTCGCACCCTGCGCGATTTCAACTCCTTTCAGTGAGTTAAAGGCCGCAAGATTGATCGGCGTAAATAGCATCCCCAGGCCTGCACCGCGTATGATAAGTGCGAGCTGAGTGTCCGTTTCACCGCTCAAACTGGTGAGATGCCCCAGCCGCCACATGGAAAATATGTAGAGAGCCATGCCCGTGAGTATAAGTATGCGTGGACTTACTGCCTGCCTGCGGCCGTTTAGCAACCGCCCGCACACGATAGCACTCACACCAGTCGCTATGCCTCCGGGCATAAGAGCGAGCCCCGTGTCGGTTGCAGTGAATCCAAGTACGGTTTGAGAGAACAGTGGAAATATGAAAATGCCACCATACAACCCGAAGCCTAGCGCAAGAAACAGCACCAACGCCGCGCTTAAATCCCTATTGCGGAGTACCCTGATGTTCACGATTGGCCGCTTATTGCGTGGTGACAGCTCCCACCAAATAAGAAGTGTAAGAGTCACCGCGGAGATGACAGCTAGCTTAAGGATGAGGCCGTCCTGAAACCAGTCGTTGCGATTCCCCTCTTCCAGTACGTACTGCAAGCTGCCCAATCCCACTGCAAGCAGTAGTATCCCCTGCCAGTCAACCTGCAGTGTAACCATACGGTGCTTGGCATCTGTCAGGAAGAAGTAGATTATAGCCATTGCACACAAGCCGATAGGTATATTTACAAAGAAAATCCATGGCCAGTTATAGTTGTCAGTTATCCACCCACCCAGGGTTGGCCCAACAGTAGGCGCCACAATAACTCCAAGCACATAAATTGCCTGCACCATACCCTGCTGGTCTCTTGGGAATATCTCGCGAAGTGTTGCCTGCACGGTCGAAATGAGAGCCGCCCCTCCCGCACCCTGTGCTATTCGCCACAGTACTAGCTCCTGCAGGCTGCGTGATGTGCCGCAAAGGAAAGAGGCAACAAGAAACAGAGTAATGGAGCCAAGGAGATAACGTTTGCGACCAAAGCGGGATGCTAACCACGCCGTCATGGGGAGAACGATGACATTGGAGAGAATATAACCAGTGGCTACCCAGCCAATCTCATCTGGCGTCGACCCGAGGTTTCCAGCCATCTGCGGGAGCGAGACGTTCACAATGGTTGTATCCAGCACCTCAAGAATGGCTGTCGTAATTAAGCCCGCCAGAAGTATCCACCTGTACGGGCTAAGCTCCTCACCATCATCGTTAAGCTGAGGCGCACGTTGTGGCGCGTCGGCGCTGGATCCCTTTCGCATCTATCATCCTTTAAGTGTTGACTATTTAACCGATTATATTTCGCACATGTTTAGTACGTTACAGAAGTTATAGTGGTTGCCCCTCCGATCAACCCAAAATCTTCATTTCGCGTTTTTAACCTTCGTCGTGAATTTGACAAACAGGATTTTACTCTCGCCCTCATATATTTAAGGGGAGTTGCCAACAATAAATTGCACCCAAATAAATGCTTGGACGTCAACCCGCAATCTGGGGCATAGTCTCGTAAGCCGTCTCCGGTATACCTATTGCAAGCTATGAGCTCAACAACTTGTTGCAATATATTAAGGTGATATCGATTGTCAGCCGCGCCAGGGGCAAAATGGTCTGTATACCGATGCCATTACGTTGGCGTGCGAAAACTAGTTACTACCTAAGACCAGATGTACAATTCACTACAGAATGGTGACCGAATGAACGTGCTAATTGTAGACGACAGCAAATCGTCCGCAAAACTGATATGCGCGATGTTAACCGAGTTGCGTTATACCGCAACTTATGTTACCAGCAGCGAGGCAGCCTGGGAGCGCCTACAAAGTGAACCCTTTGATGTGCTCCTTACTGACTGGGTGATGCCCGGAATGGATGGTCTGGCTCTTTGCCAGCGCGTGCGCAGCTCGACCAGGGATCGTTACACTTACGTGATTTTAATGACCGGGCGAGACCATATTGACGGTAGGACTACTGGAGTTGCAGCGGGAGCAGACGATTATCTGCTAAAGCCCGTGGACCCTGCAGAGCTCGCCGCCCGGCTCATGGTGGCAGCCCGAATTACACAGTTACAGGTTGACCTTAACGATCGTAGCGAAGAGACTGACAGAGCTCTCTGCATTGCGGAGGAGGCCAACTACCGGTTCGCCGAGTTGTTTCGCAGCCTGCCAATAGCGTGTGTAACGCTGGATGCTGACGGCACTATACAGGACTGGAATCACGCAAGTGAAGAGCTCTTTGGTGTAAGAGCCGACCAGGCAATGCAGAAGTCCATTTTCAGGTTGCTCTATAAAAATGAGCAGCCGGAAAAGGTAAAACAGCGGCTAAGCAGGATATTTAATGGGGGCCGCACACAGAGCGAAGAATGGGTGTTTGAGCATGCTGATGGCTCCACAAGGACCCTAGTGCGTAGCGCGTTTCCTATGTATGGCAAAGACAAATCCATTGTAGGTTGCATGTGTGCCCACGTAGACATTACTGAACGAAAGTCGCTGGAATCGCGGCTTAGTGACCAGTTACGAATATCCCAGCAGCTGAATATCACGTTAGACGCACAACGCCGGGCATTAGAAGAGAGCAATAGGCAGCTTTCGGAACTGGCACTGCGCGATTCGCTCACTGGGCTGTTTAACCGCCGCCACTTAATGACCACACTCGACAAGAGCTTCTCGTATGCGATCCGTCATAATAAACCCTTAAGCATCCTGATGATTGACGTTGATCAATTCAAGAACTACAATGACGATTTTGGCCATCTTGCAGGAGACGAGGTACTGAAAGTAGTTGCGCGGCTTATAACTAAGTGCCTGCGCAATGAAGACTCGGTAGGTCGATATGGCGGTGAGGAGTACCTGGCAATCATGCCGGACGCTTCTGCAGAAGGCAGCAGGCTAGTGGCTAACCGCCTGCAGGCTACGTTACACCAGCACGCATGGGTTGAACGCGAGGTAACTGTAAGCATTGGTATAGCCTCACTAAACGAGAACACGCCCACTACCGCAATCCTGCTGGATGTGGCCGACCAGGCACTCTATACTGCCAAGCGAGCCGGTAGAAATACCATTGTGGTCGCGCACCAACTGAATCCTGAAGTGTGGCGGGCAGCATAGAGCCCAAACCGTCTACAATTGCGGCAGCCTCACAGAACCAACGGCGCTCGTAACAGGGCCGCCGTCTCGAAGACGTGGGCAATAAGTACAATCCAAAGGTTATAACCTTAATGCACCAAACGAAGTTGTATAAATGCTGACGTATTACCGATCAACTTATCCGTTCGGACTACCACTGCAGAGGGTCGCTCGCTCACTTGCCAAAGCGGCCTATAGAACCTTGCTAGTGCCAGCTCACGTTGACGATCTTGGTGCGCTAATTTGTGCCTAGCACCCAAGGACAAAACCCATGCGGGGATCTCTCTTCGTGGTCGAGCCAACCTTCTTAATTCATATTACATGTGGTGTCTGTTGCGGTAACCAGATGCTTCGTGCTACAATGCGGTAAATCGCACCAAGGATAATTCTGGCTTGCAAAGACGCCTCACCCCTCTTTCCACACTTATCGCACTACTAATTGCTGCTGGCACACTGGCTGGGCTGTATGGAATGGCCCTTCGATTCCGTGTAGAACGAGAAAATCGACGCGTTGAGCTTGGGTTGGAATTTCAGGAGATCAGCGCGCTTGCCCAGTTTTCTGGCGAGAGCACACTGGCGACCTTACAGCAGTTCCATCAGCGTGACGTCGATGCCGTCATCATTACTGAGGACACCATATCATCTTTGGAAACTACCGGTGCGGTCCGAATGAATACTGTCGCAACTCCTGATGGTTCATGCACGGTGGTAAAAGTTGTAGATCCCATTATAGAAGTGCGAATCCTTAAGGCATTGCAACTTAGAGGAATTCCACTTAAAGCCGTTGATACCCCACCAAATCTTCGTAAGGCCGGGCACACGTACTTCGTCTCCACTCCGCAGGTGCCATCTTTTCACACTCCGGTTAGTTATGCTAACTTGCGCACGCTTGGCATCGGCCTTTCACCCCGTGCAGTGGAGTTAGCACATGCGGCGCACATGGATGTGGTCGCCCGAGTTGGCAACTACCCAGACGTAGATGTTGCCAGTGCTAAGCGCGTACTCGACCAGCTTCACCGCGAGGGTGTCACCCTCGTGATCTTTAGCGGGCAGGATGTGTTAGGTTACCGGGGCGTAGAGAAGCAGGTGGCAGCGTTAATGCTGCCCAACAACCACGGTGTATCACCTACCGGTGTTATGTACGGTGAAGTGGAGTTTGGTAAACAGCACGGCAATTCCACCCTTGCCGCCGCGCTAAAAGGTGCCTATATTCGTGTTCACAGCATTCAGGCGGCGGAGATGGGTGATATGACCGAGCCGGCAATGGTGGAACGGTTTGGCCTGGCTGCACGCGAGCGAAATATCCGCTTCTGCTATGTGCGGCTCCTTACTCAGGCTGGTGACCATACCTTACAAGAAAACCTGCAGTATGTCAGCCGGGTTGCTGCTCGAATTGCTCACGGTAACACATGGGACGGTGGCGCAATGGCATTTGGCACTGCAAGACCGTTTCACCGTGTGGACGAGCCAGTCATCGTTCGTGCCCTCATAGGTCTCGCGATAGCCGCTGGCATGGTGTGGCTAATCATGATACTATTCCCCATTTCAACGGTTGTTGGCGTTGAACTGCTGGCAGTGTTAGTGTTAATTTGCGCGGGTCTTTCAATTGCCGGTGATGAAGGCCGCAAACTCGCTGCACTCCTTGCAGGAATTACATTCCCCTGCATTGCCTGCCTTAGGGCGCTACCAAAAAAGGGGGATACGTCGCCATCAAATTCTATTGTCTCATCGTTGCTGTTCGCCTATAAAACACTAGCCACTGCTTGCGCTACCACAGTGCTGGGAATTATCGCTGTCGACGGGCTGCTGGCATCCCGAATATTTGTCGTGAAGGCCCAGCAGTTCATGGGCATTAAAGCTCAGCATGCGGTGCCTATTCTCATCCTCATCGTTTTCATACTGGCAGGTGGCCCTGCTATCGTAGGCGAAAACCTCAAACTGTTCTGCATTCGTGCATACCAACGCCTTCGCACAGTTATCATGGAACCGGCACTCTACTGGCAGTTGCTGCTCATGATGCTGGGGTTAGCAGCTATCGCCATCGTGCTGGCGCGAAGCGGAAATGACTCCAGTGTTGCAGTTTCTCCACTGGAGATGAAGGCGCGCGCGCTGCTAGACCACGTCCTTCCTGTGAGACCACGTACGAAGGAGTTTCTGGTTGGCCATCCGGCGTGGGTACTGGCACTTGCACTTCACAAAAAGGGCCGCACAAAACTTGCGGTACCGGTTTTCATCGTTGCTGCGCTCGGGCAGGTTTCCCTGCTCAACACGTTTTGCCATATACACACACCGCTAATAATTGCAGCGTGGCGCGGCGGGCTGGGTATTCTCATTGGGGCGGTGCTGGGTACCTGTTGTTTTGTGATTGTTGAGATCATCGCATCGCGCCTGTTAGCCGCGAACCCAAAAGCCGATGCCGGGCAGCCTGCGTGAGACCTCCCAGATTTGCAGTTTCTGGTTATTATGGCTGCGGTAATGCGGGCGACGAGGCAGTTTTGGCTGGTCTAATCAGCGCCCTGCAGGAGGTATCCCCAGGCTCCTGTGTCAACGTCCTGTCTCAAAACCCGGTTGGCACAGAGGCACTTCATGGTGTAAAAAGTGCACACAGAATGAACTGGTCTTCGGTTAGACAGGCTCTTTTAACCTGTGACGCCCTTATCTCTGGCGGAGGTAGTCTCCTGCAGGATACCACCAGCCTTAAGTCACTACTATACTACCTCCTGGTAATACGCGCCGCTCAGTTTCACCGTAAACCTGTCATGATGTGCGCTCAGGGTATCGGACCGCTAAACCTACCAATTTCTCAACGGCTAACCGCCGCAACTGCACGCAAATGCAAGGCAGTTACTGTGCGCGATGCTGCCTCTGCGGCACTGCTCCAACGAATTGGCGTAACCACGCCAAATGTGGAAGTAACTGCCGACCTCGCTTTTGCGCTATCCCCAGCACCGCTACAGGCTATGCGGGTTGTGGAGGCTATAGAGCCACTGACGGGCGTAAATGGCAGCGTGGTGATCGCGTTGCGTCACTGGGGAAGTTCGGAGTCCACCTCAAAGTACACAACGCTCACCAGGTTGCTCCTTAACGAACTGCCAGGTAACCTCATACTGCTGCCGATGCAGCACCCTGCAGACCTGCAACTTGCGCAGGAGATCTACATGGCCACAGGTCGTCATGCGCGTTGCCACGTACTTGCACAGCCCTATGCGCCTTCACTGCTCATCTCTATTCTGCAGCGCGCAAGACTGGTGGTTGCTATGCGATTGCATGCACTCATCCTGGGTATCACGGCCGGCCTACCACCTGTTGCTCTAAGTTATGACCCGAAGATTGATGCACTCATGGAGACCATTCAATTCAAAGAGGGTCTGTTTTCGTGGGAAAACCTTGATGCAGAGGGAGTAACAGGTTATGTAACCACGCTGTTAGCGAACCTTGAAGTGGCAAATAACGCGATTAGCGCACAGAAAACACGGTTGAGGGCAATGGCACTTCGCAATGCAGAAGTCGCCATGGAAATGGTAAACGATAAAGCATGATCAACATTCAGGGCGTGATCGCATCGGTAATGGTTACCGATATCGATCGCGCAATACAGTTCTATCGCGATAAATTGGGGCTTACGGTTGAAAACGAACAGGCAGATTGGGTAATGTTTAAGGAAGGAATAGCGCTGCAATTAAGCCCGGTGCCCACTGCCGACTTTAAGTGGGATCCTAACAGTGTGGTTATAACGCTTGTGGTGAATGACTGCGAGGAGGCATACAGGCAGCTAACCGGGCGCGGTGTTGCTTTTCTCAACGCTCCCACAAGTTCGCCTGGCCTTACAGCAGTAGCATCGTTGCGCGACTCAGAAAACAACGTTCTCCAGCTCCTGCAGCTATAAATAACCGAAGGAACTGGATATGTTAACCGTTAAGGAAATGCCGTGCGCGGTGCGGTACTGCTGCCGTAAAAGATCCGGAAGTCTGGCGCGGGAGTTACGAAATAACCGGTTGCCGTGCGCACTATGGTAAGGTGCCCAACCTGGCCCAAAAGCTGAAGTGCCTGCGGTAACGGTCGCACGATGTGCCCATCGATTCTGAACGAAGGGTTTTTCGCGATAGCTGGATCGATTGCAATTCTCACGTTGGATTGCAGACTAAATTCCTGCAAAACGCGGTACACAGGTATTGGTTTGCCAGCGGGGATATCTACCCCCACTGTACCATTACGCCGCATCATCGCATCCCAGGGAGTAAGCGCCTGCCCGGTAACCGCCGGGTTGTTGGCAGTTCCTGGCACCACGATGATCGGTGCACTAACGGAGTATCCAAACTGGCGCAACTTTTGCGCGAGCAGGACACCATTGGTTTGGTGCGCAAACAACTGAGCCTGCAGCGCCTGGGTGTTCTGGGTAAACCTGTAAACACCACGGTTGTCTACGGTAAATTTAAGCGCATCCTGAGAGCAGATCTCTTTAAGCACCGTGTTAAGGTTGGCATTAGAAAGATTAAAGGTAATCTCACCCTTTACAGTATCATCGGGCACATACTGCATACCCACCTGCTTGAAGACTGCCAGGAGAAGAGACTTCACGTTTGCATGATCAGCACTAACAGATAGCGAAGTTATCGTACCGGAAACGGATTGCGTCCCGACCGTCTGTGCAACGGCCACCCGCTGTAAAAGCAGCAGCGATATTATGGTAAAGATTGTTGATTTGTACCTTAACATTTAAGGATTATTTGAACTCCCTGTTCTTATGGCAGGAGCCACGCCAGAAATTGACAACTGATTTGCCCGTTGAGGCGGAATTACGAGCCGTGCATTAAGATGACGCGTAGGGTCAATGACATGCAGATTGATTCCAGAATCTGTGGTGGCACCGTCATACTGCAATGGATGAATTCCGCGATAGGCTACGACTGTATTTGCCTCCGCAGCACTTGCTTTACTGCTGGGAAGCTGTGCTGAAAGCTCAGGTGAAACAGCTACTGCCATGGTGCCTGAGTTCTTTGCCAGTCCGTTGCCTCCAAGGGTTAGCCCTGCGGAATTCGAAAGAGCAAGAGTACTGCCGCGAAGAATCTTTGACTGCGCAAGGCCGGCAAACATTGGCGCATTTGCCACAGACCTCTTACTGGTTCCCCCTTCAACTCTCATGCGATTAGGCATAATCACAGGTTCCTGTATTGCGTTGGCAGTAGTAACTGCATGCAAGGGGTCTACTTGGTTAGATGGAACGTTCACAGCAACCTCAAGATTTGTACTTCGCCGTCGCACGGTATGGTGCTGAACTGCAGCGCCCACCCACCGGGCAGAAAGCGAAGAATTGACGGCCACGCGCG
>JAJZFK010000108.1 GCA_021805405.1 bacterium | reverse complement strand
TGTTTGACATCCTTAACCACGACATATGCCCCGGTGGTCTCCGTTTGACCACAGAAGAGCAGAGGTAGCCAGCCGCGGCTAGCCCAAGGGGGTGCGACGGGGCTTCTCACGAGCGTGCGATTGGTGTGGGGCAACTGGGGGTACGTAAAGGGCTGCCAGCCGCATTTATATTCAGTAATGCGACGGTCGTGGCCCCTTGCATTTTCATTTACTGGTAGTCCACGTGGACGCTATGTAACGTGTTTGAAGTGCATATTCGACGGGGGACCCGGTAGAATATGGGCTTACTTAATTCCGACCACCATAGAATCTGGTCCCACGAGATGCTCCACGCGGGTTTCGCGGAATCCAGCTTCCCTCATCCAGCCTATGCAGTCGGCACCAGTGTAGTCGAAACCACCTGGTGTTTCTATGAGCATGTTGAGGCTCATCATCAGACCCTGGGCATTTTTACAGCGTTCATCGTCGATGATGCAATCGTAGGCGACGAAAGCACCCCCATCGGGTAGTGCTTCGTATGCTTTGTGCACCAGCATGCGCTTTTGGTCGAGGTTCCAGTCGTGCAGAATGTGGCCCATAAGAATGACGTCTGCTTCTGGCAGCGGTTGCTCAAAGAAATTGCCCGGCTGGAATTTCACTCGTGAGGACAGATTATTAGCCGCTACATACTCTTCGAACGTGGATGCAACCTCTGGAAGGTCAAATCCGATTCCTTCAATATGTGGATTTTTCAGTGCAATCTGTACAATAAGATCGCCCTGTGCTGAGCCACAATCTGCAGCAGTTTTGTATTTGTTCCAAGGTAACTGTGCGGCTATTGCCATATTAGCTCCACGGCTGATTCCCGTCATCGCCCTTAGAAAGCCCTTCAATCGTGCAGGATCGGCATAGAGAGACGTGAAGGTGTCCTGTTCGCTGCTTGCCTCGTTCTGGTGTTCGCCAGTCCGCAGCGCTGTCGTAAGATTACCCCAGTGATGGAACAGTCGCTTGTTAGCCATTTCAAGGATCCCTCCGATGTATGAGGGCTTGTGTTTGTCTAGAAATATGTCGGTTGACGGCGTATTGGAATAGAGACCGTCATGGCGATTGAGGAAACCGAGGGCTACCAGCCCATCTAGAAAATCACGAGATGAGCGTGGATGAAGCCCCAGTCGTCCCGTTAGAGCTTCGAGACCCTGCGGGCCGTTAGATAGTTCTGTGAACAGTTCCATTTCCACTGCGCTTAAACGAGTTTTTGAGGCAAAAAATGCCATTCCCGTTTGCAGGATGTGATCCGGGCTTGGTGATTCTGAGGGCATGTTAGTGTTCGCTCCTGAAAGTGTGTGATTTTAATCTGGCCGGGTCGCAAGGACCTGGCACCAATAATGAGCATATTAAAAAGCCCTGTTTAGCCTGCGTGAGCGGGTTGGGTATCCGTTTCACATTGTCGTGCAGAGCTCGGCTATTTCGCCGCTCACCATAACCTTACAGCAAGGGGTGACAAATGGGTGACGACCTTGTGAAAACGATGGCGGTTATAATAGTTTCTAATATTGTACGCACTTATTCCCTCAAATGCTCTATTTTTCCAACAATGTTGCGGCTTTTATCGCAGCGCATATTGCATGCTGGCACCTTAGCAGTCGGTTGGAACTGCCTAACCTGCGGGATATGCCCCTAGCAGTCCATTTTGCTGCTACCACCCATAGGTCACGATTACTTGGGGCGCCATGGCAGGATACAACATTTCCCAGTTACGAACATCGTTCAACCGGCTCGTTACCCCGTACCTGCGGAGGTATGCGTTGGCTCGGCTAGGTCGTCCTCGTACTTCAGGAAATTGGTAAGTGGTTCACGGATTGCTGCAAGTACCTTGCCCACTGAATCTACGATAATCACGGTGGCGTGGTCTGGGGTTGTCTTGCCGGGGTCATAGATCACTCGGGTTTTAATATTGTAGGGTGGTACCGTCAATTCTCCTGGGTTTATCTTATCTAACAAGTTTGTCGCAAGGCGCGTGGGATAGTAGGTAAAACCCGTAGGTTGTGAGGATTCCTGCAAATCGGGTGAACTTAATGTGTCCAAAAAGTGGAAAACGCGCCGGTGAAGTAATTGGTAGCCTGTAGAGTATGTAATGGTAGGCATCTGCCAGCTGTCTAATCGGCTCATCTGTCCAAGCACGTGCAGCGTGACGTAACCATGTTCTGATATTGATTGGTTCCAAGCTTGCAACAGGTGCTGCGGAATATCTGCCTGCCGGTCCTGCGCCCAGGATCTGGAATATACAAGATAGGTATTACCTACCTTTCGCCAGGTACAGCTTGTAGAAAGGCATATAGAGTCTAGAAGGTTTTCCGCTGTGCCCGTTGTTTTTTGAATAACCAGCGGCTCAGTGATGAACGCCTCGCTTATGATTTGCATATTCGTCACCTTAGAGAGCTGCTTCAGCGCGTTTTGGCAGGTAGATCTAATTACTGGTGGAGCAGGGTGACTGGGCCTAATGTTGAATGTTTGACCAGGTGCCTTGGATTTTTTTATATGCAGCGGATATCTCACCTGTAACGGATCAATCTCGATGACCGAATTTGCATTCAACCAAGGGCCGACTTCATAGTCTAGCCCCAATTCAAAAGAGCCACGTCCAACAAATAACTTCTCGTTGGCGTATGTGTTGAACGACAAAACCGGTTTACTGAACTGTGATGCGCGAATAGCGGTATTTGGCGGGTCAAATGGCGATTTGCGCGTGTCGAGTTGCAGCTGCTTCATCGCCGTTAGCGAAGGGTGGCACTGGTCAACTTCCACTTGGCCCGTATCAATCAACGTTTGCAACTGGCTGTCTGTAATTACGCGGAGTGCGTCCGTTGTTACTGCCGTGTCATGCGGTAAGTGTCCTTCGAAGTTCCGTTGTACGTACTGTATCCAGTCGCAGTCGGTATGTTTTGTCTGCAAGCGTTGTTGAGGAGACATGCGTATGAACTGCACGATCTCCCTTAACTGATGAGCCATTTCCCGTGCAGGGTACTTCAGCATATCCTGTTCCTGCTGAATAGCTTCTCCGTTTCTTTCCAACAGGTATCCGTCGGGCTTACTTACATGCGCCCAGCCGTAGTCATGGTACGGTATTGTACCGTGGCCAAAAAGATCAACGATTTCGTTCATCACGTTAAGAAGCGGCTGGTCGTGAACAGCTACAGAAATCCTGTAGTGCATGA
>JAJZFK010000510.1 GCA_021805405.1 bacterium | reverse complement strand
TGAGGACGAGGCGTTTGCAACGCTGGAATATGCAAATGGTGCGCACGGCTACCTCTATGCTAGTACTACAGAGGCTCCCGAGCACAACCAGATTGAGATTTGTGGTGATCGTGGCAAAATTGTCATGCACGGGCACAGCCTTAGGCATTTCTCGATTGATGGTTCCATCCGTGAGATAACAGAAACAACTACTGAGATGTGGGGAAGCCCCAGAGCAGTTGAACAGGATACGCAGATGCCCGGGGAAGAAGCCATACGGGGACATAGCGCCGTTACAGCCAATTTTGCCCGGGCGATTTTGCACGGTGAGAAATTAATCGCACCAGGGGAGGACGGTCTGCAGGCAGTAGAACTCATCAATGCAATTATTCTCTCGGGGCATACCGGGGAGCGAGTTAAGCTGCCAGTTGATCGATTTGCGTATAATGAACTTATCACGCATCTTAAACAGACATCACGCGTGAAAGCAGTTGTAAGCGAACAGTTGCTTACCGATCCTAAGTTCGCATGATAAGGCTTGTGGACCCAAACAACGGAGTTTTACCTTCTCAATGGATAAGACAGGCGGCAGCTTGTGGAACCATCCTTTCGGATATTCCGGTTACCCCGCAGCAGATTCAGCCCAACAGCCTGGATTTGCGATTAGGTGATTGTGGATTCCGGGTACAGTGCAGTTTTTTGCCTGGGGTTGAGGGAATGGCAGGCAAACTTGACAGGTACCGATGGTACACGTTCGATATTCCGGATGACGGAATATTACTAGAACGAAACCAGGTCTATATCTTTCCACTTCAGGAGAGTTTAGTCCTTTCTCCAGAGGTAAGTGGACGCGCAAACCCTAAATCAACCACGGGCCGGTTGGACATATTTACGCGCCTGGTTACCGAACGCTCGACTGCATTCGATGAGGTGAGCGCCGGGTATCATGGCAAACTCTACCTCGAAGTTATCCCCCGCTCCTTTGCCGTGCGTATACGCAAAGGTGACACATTGTCGCAAGTAAGATTTCAGGTAGGCAGCCCGGTACTATCGTATGCCGAGACGATGGCGATGCTGGATGAAGATTCCCTCATATTAGACAGCGACCTTCGGGTGCTCCGAAGCAGCGACCTGCCCGTTCACGACGGTATTGTGCTCTCGGTTAACCTGCCGCGTGCGCAACAGCAGACTGTGGGGTACCAGGCTCGACGCAATACTCCCCCAGTCGACCTTCGTGCGACAGGTTTGCCAAAGCGACGCTACTGGGATAGGATTCATGCCGACAGCAAGCCTGTAATTCTGGAACCCGACGAGTTCTACATATTCCGCAGCCGGGAGTTGATATGTCTTCCGCCTGAGTGTTGCGCAGAGATGGTTGCCTTTGAAGCGCGTAGCGGTGAGGTGAGAACACACTATGCCGGATTTTTCGACTCAGGTTTTGGTTACAGTTCTAGCGCATCCCCTACCGAAACGGCAGCAGGAGTAGTGCTTGAGGTCGGTAGGCGCGAGGTACCGTTTCTTATTGAGGACGGTCAACCTATTTTCCGTATCAATCTGCTTCGATGCACCGAAGTGCCCGATGCGCTCTACGGAAGCCGCGCAGGGAGTAACTACCAGGGCCAACGAGATGTACGATTATCACGCCAGTTCAGTGTATCGGACGTTCACGAAGAGCGACCGGATTCCACCCAGATTCCGTTGGAAATATAGCACCATGAGAACAGATCGTTGCGGTTTAGCCACCATTTTCTTCCTGCTCATTGGGTGTCTTGCCGCTGGAGCTGCACAAGCTGCACAATCGCCAGTGTATACAGCGGCGTTACAACTTATTACCGGTGGAGTAGCTGGCCAGACGTCCTACTCTCATCCTCACCCAGTGGGACTTCTACCTTATAAACCAGCATCCATAACCCGGGTTCCCAGCAACATAGGCAACGCAAAATACGGCGAGATTCATTTTGGGCCTGCCGACCATCCAACAGATTTTGTTATTCTTTCGTATACCACTGCGAATAACCTGCCGGTAACCATCGTAGACGACAATCACAACGGCGACTTGACGGACGATAAACCAGTTGATTGGAAGCCAGTTCATTTCAAAGGTTTCAACGGTACCACGTTAACCCGCTACATTGGTTCTACCGTTCTCGATGTACCATATAAATCGGGAACAGTGCAAATGCCGCTGCAGCTTATACTGCCGGCCAAAGACCCTTCGGATCCTAATTCAGCTGCCGAAGGTGACACCCTGCTCTACGTTCCAGATTACCTCCGCAAAGGATCTGTGTCTCTTAACGGCGTGAGTTACATGGTCATGTTGTACGATTCCATGGCTCGCGGCGACTTTCGACCCAATCTTAGCGCGGGTTTCGGCGGTACGTGGTTACTTATTGACGTGAACCATAACGGCGTTATAGACCAGCGCGGTGAAACCTACGAAGTAGGGAAACCGTTCAACATAGCAGGTACAACCTACAACGCAGTCGTACCCAATGCTAGTGGGTCCGTGCTTATCATTACTCACTCTTCCAAACAGGTGCCGGTAGTACTACCTCCGCCTAATCTCGCGCCGGGTAACGCAGCTCCAGAGTTTACCGCAGTAACCATGACTGGCAGGAAGGTCACTTTTCCACAGGATTATCACGGGAAATGGGTAATTCTCTATTTCTGGGGATCCTGGTGCCCAGATTGTGCGCAGCAGAATCCGTACATGGAACGCGCGTACGCAAAGTTTCACAACCGTGGACTTGATATTCTGGGCGTGAGCATTGATCAGGCTAATTTTGCCCAACAGGTTAAGGCATATACTCATAACAACAACATGGACTGGCCGGAGATTTACGATGGCAAAATGTGGGATGCTACATTGGCGCAACTCTACTTTATGCGCCTGATTCCAACTCCCATCCTCGTCGACGGTACTACCGGCAAGATTGTAGCTGGCAGGGATGAACTGCTTCACAAGTCACTTGACGAAACTCTAACACGAATTCTTGCCGGTCATCCATAATCCTCGGAACAACTATTGCAACTCAAAAAACTACAACTGCTCGGATTTAAAACCTTTGCAGATAAAACTGAGGTTGAGATAGGTGAGGGTCTCACCGCGATTGTTGGGCCCAATGGATCAGGCAAAAGCAATATTGTAGACGCGCTATTGTGGGTACTTTGTGAGCAAAATCCGCGTTTGCTAAGGGGTGACAAAGCGCAGGATGTGAT
>JAJZFK010000160.1 GCA_021805405.1 bacterium | reverse complement strand
AATTATGTGTTGAGTCAGGAGAAGAGCCGATGTCGGAAACAAGAGTAGTAGTACAGGCAGACCTGCCAATAGGTACAATTTCACCGCGGATTTACGGGCAGTTTGCGGAGCATCTGGGTAGATGCTACTACGATGGTCTTTGGGTAGGCACCAGTAATACCGAAATCGCTAATACGCGCGGATGGCGCACAGATGCGCTGCAGGCACTAAAGGCGATGCCGGTTCCGCTTCTGCGCTGGCCCGGTGGATGTTACGCTGACCATTATCATTGGCGGGATGGCATTGGTGCGAATAGGCCAGTACGGCTGGGAATGTCATGTGGTCTCACCGTTGAGGACGATAACAGACTCGGTACGCACGAGTTTTTAGATTACTGTAAGGAGATTGGCGCGGAACCCTATCTTGCTGGAAATATGGGTTCTGGCACGCCGCAGGA
This sequence comes from bacterium, assembly GCA_021805405.1. Classification (GTDB taxonomy): domain Bacteria; phylum Armatimonadota; class Chthonomonadetes; order Chthonomonadales; family Chthonomonadaceae; genus JAJZFK01. Next base: position 2,769 of record JAJZFK010000160.1, on the reverse strand, counting down.
GCTTTGCGACTGGGTAGAGTACTGCAACACAACGTTGAACACCAACCTTGGCAAAGAGCGCAAGGCAAACGGGAGCGATGGGCCGTGGAACGTAAAGCTTTGGGGTGTTGGCAATGAAAACTGGGGATGTGGCGGCAACTATACGGCCGAGCAGTACGCGTTGGAGTATAAGCGCTACTCTACAATGTTGCGCCACGTGGATAGTACGGCAGAGCTGGTAGTATGTGGACTCACCGATGACTGGAACCGTGTAATCATGCACGCGCTGAAGGACCACCTCGATCTCGTGGATCATGTCTCCATTCACCGATACTGGAGTGCGGGACCAGCAGTTGATTTCAGCGAGGAGGAGTATTACAAAATGATCTCCACCTCGGATGAAACAGAGCCATTTTTGCAATCGACAGCCCAGATTATTGAGGCTGTGACTCGGGGTCGCAAGAAAGTTGGTATCGCTCTTGACGAATGGGGCGTTTGGGCACCCGAAGCGAAGCATACTTGTAACTATGAGCAGGTTTCACCGCTGCGTGATGCCATTGCAACGGCAATAACCTTTGAGGTCTTTCACCGGCAATGTAATGTACTTACACTTGCGAATCTCGCGCAGGTTGCTAATGTGCTGCATGCCCCTGTACAGACATCTGGTACTGATTTTTGGCGCACTCCAACTTACCATGCGTTTAACCTGTACGCACCGCACATTGGTGCCACCGCATTACACACGTTGGTCGACGGCACCTCATTCTGCCTTCCGGACGGCTCGGCAGGAGTAAGCGCTACCTCGTCGGTATCGGCAGTCGGTGATTTCACCGTCTCCTTAATCAACCGGCATCTGGATAAAACGGTGCAAGTGCGCCTAACCGGTGCAGCAGGCAGTAGTGCTGCTGGACGCCTGCTAACAGCCGAATCACCCAGGGCTGCGAATTCTGCCTCCACGCCCAATGCCGTAGTACCAATCGACCTGGACGTGACAGGCGACAGTGCCAGTGGCTGGACCTGCGCTTTACCACGGCATTCTATTGCAACAGTGACGGTGCGACGCTAGACTCTTTGCCAATTCGATACACCTTCGCTCGAGAGGTAATCGCAACCGGTAGCGTAGCACTGTAACCGGGTGTCCAATTGAATTGCGGCCTCTGTAAGGAGTGCCTTCGTGGTTGGCATGTGCTACTCTATGATAGACAGTATCATTCCCTGTGCCGCCAGATGCATAGCCACCTATGTTGTTATTGCATCTGGTGTGCGTTGCCGGATGAGAAACAATAAAGCTAAAGACAGGTAACAACCATGAGTGTTACGATCTCTACAATTGATGTACCCGGATTAACGCTGGTGGCAAGTGGCAAGGTAAGAGAAGTTTACGCCGCAGGTGACGCGCTGCTGCTCATCGCTACTGATCGCATTTCGGCCTATGATTCCATTATGCCCAACCCCATCCCCGATAAGGGCCAGGTTCTGACACAGGTTTCGGAATACTGGTTTAGAAGGCTCCGCACAACAGCTGTAAATCACCTTATCACTACCGATGACCGCTATGTTCTGCCCTATCTTCTGGAGTGCGGCGTGGAGATGACAAGGGACCTCGCAGAAAGACTGCATGGAAGGTGTACGCTTTGTGTTCGCGCAGAGGCTTTCCCGGTAGAATGCGTAGTACGGGGTTATATCTCTGGCTCGCTATGGAGCGAATACTGCGCCTCTGGTGGGCCGAATAAAGCGGTAGTAGTACACGGTGTAGAGCTTCCGAAGGGCTTGCGAGAAAGCGACGCTCTTCCACAGCCTATTTTTACGCCCGCAACCAAAGCCGCTAGTGGCCACGACGAAAACATCAGTATAGACGATGCAGAGACGATTTTGGGACGTGAGCTTGCCCGCGAAATAGCTGGCATAAGCATTGCGTTGTATCGTGAAGCTGCGCGCCATGCCATTTCGGTTGGCCTCATACTAGCAGACACCAAATTTGAGTTCGGGATGTATAAAGGAGTACTTACGCTGATAGACGAGGCGCTTACTCCCGACTCCTCTCGCTACTGGGAAGCTGCCACATACGCCCCTGGAGGGGCTCAGTCCAGCTATGACAAGCAGTTTGTGCGAGATTGGCTGACAAGTTCTGGCTGGAACCGTGAACCACCTGCTCCGGTGCTACCTAACGATGTGGTGGAGAAAACAGCTGCAAAGTACCGCGAAGCTTACCAAAGAATTACGGGTTGCACTCTCGCCTAACACCACAGCGATACGTAGTGGCACGTGGAAAACCTTCGAGTAAGCACTCGCTATATTTGTCACCCCATTTTCAGTTTTCTGCTGCTTATGTTTTAACCTGCTGTGAATGATGCTGCGGTCAATTGTTTAATAGTAACCGATCTAATATGGTTTATTTGTGCCGAAAACTGCGATAAATTCGAATGAGATTATTGAGGGTATGCAAAATATTGTCTTGATAGCCGGTTTTGCCACGGGGAGTTCGCTTAAAGGAGACGCAAATTAGTTCATGAATACTGGCTTTCAATATAAACAGTGCCCACAATGCGTCAATATGGCAGTAATAAACGCTGGCTTCTGCTCACGATGCGGTCAACAGTACTCTGCGCCTTCCACGACATTCTTTAATGCTCCACCTCCGCAGTTCTCTTCGGCTGCACCTGTTGGGCAGGATATCATACAGATGCCTCCCGGTGCCTACGATCCCACGCTCGCTATTGTATTAGCTGCAATTTTCAGCGGATGGATCGGTATGATTATTAACAAGCAGGTAATTAAGGGCGTAGTGAT
>JAJZFK010000551.1 GCA_021805405.1 bacterium | reverse complement strand
GGATTCCAGGCCATCCGCCTGCCCGCGGGCGAGAGCGACACGCGGCTGCGGGCCAGCATCGACGTGCCGAGCGACCTGGAGGTCGTCAGCCAGTTCCCGCACATGCACCTGTTGGGCCGTTCGATGCTGGTAACCGCACACTTCCCAGATGGCAAATCTCAAACTCTTGTTGATGTTCCAAATTACGATTTCAACTGGCAAACAGCCTATACATTTAATCAGCCGGTAACGCTTCCCGCTGGTACAGTAGTGCAGCTCGTTGCGCACTACAATAACAGCGACAGTAATCCCAGAAATCCCAACTCTCCCCCTCAGCAGGTATGGTGGGGCGAACAAACAACGGATGAAATGTGTCTTGCCTTTCTTTCGTACACTGCCGATAGTGAAAACCTTACCTCCGGCGACAGGTTCACGGCCAGTAAAACTATGATGCAGGCAGTTGGAACGAGTATAATATCGCAGGCATTTACACATTACGATACCAATCACGACGGAATTTTGAATCAGGCAGAACTGGCAAGAATGATTACAGCCATGCGGCGGCTAAGTGGTGGAGTTGTGGGCAAATCAATACCCTCTACCCGTTTAGCCGCGATGGCAATATCCATGATGGATGTGAAGCACCAAGGCGGTCTCACAGCACCGGAACTTCAAGGTATGCTTTCTTTCATGACGAACAGAAAGAAGAGCCTTTAAGAATTGTACGACCAGTCAAGTAGTACACAACAACCAACTTCCCCTAAGCTGGAACGTTGGAGTAAGTTGGCTTGCAGCGGTATACAAATTTAACAAAACCTAGCAAGGAATGGAGCGTAGATGATAGACACTGCTTTAACGGCTGGTGCAATAACGCCAGATGATATTGAGCGATTTCGAAGCGGCTTCAACAACAATGGCAGCAATCTTGCAGCACTCAATGCAGTAACAAAAACACCCGTAACCCAGATTGCCATGAACAGAGAAGCGGTAACTCGCATCAACCATGTGTACTCGCACCTAGTTCCCGCGGGCCCAGCCACCTCGCAGGAGAAGAGTGGTAGGTGCTGGCTGTTTGCAGGAACGAACCTGTTTAGAACAGAAGCTGCAAAGAGACTGAACCTCGAGGATTTTGAACTCTCACAAAGCTATGTTTCGTTCTTCGACAAGCTGGAGAAGGCGAACTTTTTTCTCGAATCCATCCTCTCTACACTCGACGAGCCTACCGATTCCCGCCTCATTTCGTGGCTAGTGCAGTCGCCCGTGGAAGACGGCGGGCAGTGGGACATGTTCGTCAATATCATCAAAAAGTATGGTGTGGTGCCCAAGAGCATAATGCCAGAAAGCGAAAGTAGCAGTTCAACGGGCCGAATGAACGAGCGAATAACGGCAAAATTGAGGGAAAATGCAGCTAGCCTGCGGCGCGCATATAGTGGTGGTACCTCGATTTCAACCTTAAGATCACGCAAGGAATCCATGCTTGCCGAGGTCTACAAGATGCTCTGCATTCACCTGGGGGTACCACCCACCAGCTTCGAGTGGCAGTGGCGCGATAAGGACAAGGCTTTTCATCGTGACGGAATTCTAACCCCACAGGAATTTTATACGCGGTATGTAGATTTTGATTTAGATAGCCTTGTATGCCTCATTCACTGCCCAATGGAGACCACGCCATTCCGCAAACTTTACACTGTTAATTTTCTGGGTAACATGGTAGACGGATATCGCGTCAGATACATAAATGTTGAGATGAGTGTTCTCAAACGTGCCGCGATCGCGCAGATCAAGGACCAGCGTTCCGTTTGGTTTGGCTGTGACGTTGGCAAGTGCTTCGATCGTGACCTGGGTGTAATGGATACGGAACTCTACCAGTTCGAGCCAGTTTATGGCACCACATTTGAGATGAATAAAGCCGATAGGTTAGACTACGGTGCCAGCCTCATGACTCATGCAATGGTTTTTACAGGTGTTAATCTGGATGATAACGGCGAGGCAACCAAGTGGCGGGTTGAGAACAGCTGGGGCGACAAGGGTGGTGACAAGGGTTTCATGATGATGACAGATAACTGGTTCGATGAATACAACTATGAAGTAGTCGTTGATCGTAAATACGTACCTGAAGACATACTAGCCCTGCTTGATACGGAAGCTACTGGGCTGGACCCTTGGCACCCTATGGGCTCACTGGCATCGATCAGCGAATAGAGATAGCGCAAGGGCTTGGCTGCCGCCCACAGTAGTAACATACATACCACAGGTATTGCTGTAACCTAAGCATACAATTTCTGCTAACAACCGGCTTGGCAGTATCCCAAGATGTACCAGATCTTGGGAGGTCGTTCTAGAAGGTGCATTCTATTTTACGAGGAGAAATCAATATGCAATTGAACGGTTTAGTTCGCGCATTTGCAACCACCACGGCGGTCTTTGTACTTGGTGGCATATCATCAAGTTCTATGGCGACACCGGTATTTGCCGCAAGAGAACACAAGCCATGCCTCTACTGCCATGTGGTACCCGGCGGTCCGCGAAATTATCGTGGGCTGTACTACGCTAGCCATGGTTTTTCGTTCGCAGATTTTGACAACGTGGCCGAAGCAAATCTTGCCGGTGCGCCTCCCAACGCAATGGGTGCAGATGCAAGTCCTACTAATCCTGATTACCCGGATGTGAAAGTACCTGCCGCGCTCAACTTTGTGGTTAAGGATATCGATGGCAATCCTGTTAACATGGCCCGGTACCTCGGCAAGGTAGTCATGGTGGTCAATGTGGCCTCGCTCTGCGGTAATACCCCCCAATACGCGGGTCTAGAACAGATGTACGACGAGTACAAGAGCAAAGGTTTAGTCATCCTGGGCTTTCCAGAAAACGACTTTCTTCATCAGGAGCCGGGTAACAACGCGCAGATCAAGCAGTTCTGCACGAGCAAGTACCATGTTACTTTTCCCATGTTCAGCAAGATAGATGTTCTTGGCCCCAAACAGGCACCACTCTATAAATTTCTCACAAGTGCAGATACCGATCCGAAATTTGCCGGCCCGATAGATTGGAACTTTGCAAAGTTCATCATCAATCGCAAGGGACAGGTGGTAGCCAGGTTTAAAGCTGGTGTGAAACCAACGACTCCTGAGGTACTTTCTGTGGTTCAGGCGCAACTAGCTGCTCATTAGGCAGCTCCTCGCCTAGCAGTTGAATGTAGGGTGACCAAATTCCCACAGCAGGAGGAATTGGGTCACC
>JAJZFK010000366.1 GCA_021805405.1 bacterium | reverse complement strand
CCTGGCGCGCTGCCGCATTGGCAACAATCATAGAAACTTAACTATAAGTTACCTGTCGCACCAAACCAGATTTGCAGGATTTTGGTTTACAAGAGCAACATTCTGACACCATGGGGCATGGCTGTTATGAAGGATTGTAGAGTGCTGTAAACTTGATGCATGACATCCCTAATGTGTTGTTATTTAAGCGAATTGTTCTGTACAGCTAATAATGGCAAGTCATAAACAGATGGTTACCGTACTTGGCTCATTGCTCAGCGTAGCGCCTTGCAGTACAGCGCGCTTACGTGAACTGTAGCAATCGGCGGTCATTTGTATATGGGTAATTAAATTGACACTCATCGCAATTTGGCGCGTCAAGTTTCGTACTAGGCACGCAAGATACTATTGTCACCAACGGGGCGGATTTGGCACACCGCGAATTCACTATTCGAGAACATGGTACTTCCACCTTTGTCGCGTGCGGCACTGGCGATTGCAATGTACTTTGTTAGCTGTTTAGCGCTGTGGCGGGCACGGCAGTCGTGACTGTTTAGAAGTTTGCATGGCACTGCGTGGAGAAACCGATGACCGCAAAAACAAAAGAGTAGGTGTAAGCGATATGTTAACGAACGAATATGCAGCCACTACATTTAAAGCATAGGTTGCGATACGGTGCTGAATTTGCTTGCAGAATTGCAATTGACGGGCGTGTCAACTCTGTAGCAGGTGACAATTAGGGGCAACGCCTCCCCATGGTGGAGCGATCACATCCTGTGCTTACTACGATTTAACCAGAACCAGACACGTTGGTGCGGTGGTCTGATAAGATATTTCGGCAGTAACCAGGCGGCCACAAGACCAAAATGGTTGAAACGGCCCAGCAGGTGTGCGATGCTCCGCTATGAAGTTACGGTCACGTGCCTACGGTGCGGCTACAATGGCCTCCGGACGCGCCGCGAGCACGACGTTGCGAATTATGAGGCCTGGCTGACCTGCACGGGCTATTGTAACCGCGATATGGTCGCCTACCTTGTGTTTGTGGATAGCGTCAGCCACCCCGTTAATTCCCTTTATAGTCTGGCCGTTCAGTGCAATAAGTACGTCACCAGGCTGAATATCTGCCATGCTGGCCGGAGATTCCCGCAGTACTCTCACCACGGCTGCGCCCTCATTGGGCGCGAGAGCAAGCGCAACCGCCAGGTTTTCCGGCACAGCACTAAACTCTACTCCCAACCACGCAGCACCAGGGGTACCGGGAAGGTGCCCGTTCTTGATGATCTCAAGGGCGATACGCTTCACGGTGTTGGAGGGAATTGCGAAACCCAGCCCTATGCTGCCACCCTGCGGACCAGAGCTTAAGATTGCGGTGTTGATACCGATTAGCTGGCCGGCGATATTGGCAAGCGCACCGCCCGAGTTCCCACGGTTGATGGGCGCATCAGTTTGAATGGCATCCGTGAGGCCACGGCCGTCGCCAAGCCGCAGGTTGTGCCTGTTTAGTGCGGAGACCACCCCAACCGTTACGGTGCTGCCAAGCCCCAATGGGTTACCAACTGCTATTGCCCAATCGCCCACTTCCAGGTTGTGCGAGTCACCAAACTGCGCTGCAGGAAGCTCCTTTGCTGCGACGTGAAGGACTGCGAGGTCGGTCTGCGGGTCGGATCCCACCAGCGAAGCATAGTACCAAGTTCCGCTGGCTAGTGTCACTTTTATCCTGGTGGCACCCTCAATTACGTGGTTATTGGTAACAATATAACCGTCTGGAGTAAGCACCACTCCAGAGCCTTTACCACGCACCTCCTCATTCAACAGGAACGGCATACCCGCGGCGTCACGCATCGCCAGTTTACCCACTGTGTCTATGTTGACCACAGCTGGTTCTATGCGTCTCACAGCAGGAATAAACGGGCTATCTGCAGATGGATCCACTTTAACGGGTGCGGCACCTAGAATAGCAATCGCTTTTTCTCGTGACACGGCCAAATCTTGAGGCGTGTTATCGCGCAAGTGCATAAGTATGGCGCCCGCGCCAATACCCGCCGCGAAGAGAAGTATGTAGGATAGTGCGCGCTTAAGCATAAGGACTAATCTGCTTTGCCGCCCGATATGGTGCGAACAAGGCGTGCCATTTCAACTGCAGTCGTGGCGGCTTCGGCACCCTTGTTTCCCGCTTTGCTGCCAGCACGCTCTATTGCCTGCTCCAGTGTCTCTGTGGTAAGTACGCCAAAGCCAATGGGAATTCCGCATTGCAAGGTAACGGAATTGATGCCGGAGGTAACCGCAGACGATACGTATTCGTAGTGGCCTGTGGCACCGCGAATTACGCAACCTAGCGCTACAAGAGCGTCGTAACTGCCCGATTCCGCCATTGCTTTGGCGGCCAGCGGTATCTCGAAACTGCCGGGCACATACACAACTGTTATGCCGGTATCATCGGCACCGTGGCGGCGCAACTCTGCAACTGCACCGTGCAGCAGCCTATCCGTGATGAATTCGTTCCAGCGACTCACGATAATACCGATTCTGAGACCAGCGGCCGACACCGTTCCCTCGATGGTATGCAAATCTGCCTCCCTTATTCCTGCGTCTCCAGGGAGACGCTCAACATGTGACCCATTTTCTCCTGTTTCGTGCGCAGGTAGTTTTCATTATGAGGATTTGGCACCACAAGGAGAGGCTCATGGCTGGTGATTGAGATACCATACCCATCCAGGCCTGCAACTTTTTTCGGGTTGTTGGTCATGAAGCGTATATTCTTCAGGCCAATGTCCGCCATTACCTGGGCACCTATGCCATAATCTCGAAGATCCGGCTTAAAACCTAGCATTTCGTTCGCCTGCACCGTATCAGCGCCCTTGTCCTGCAGTTCATAAGCTCGTAGTTTGTTGATGAGGCCGATGCCGCGCCCCTCCTGCTCCAGGTAGATAAGCACGCCGCAGCCTTCGTCTGCAATGCGTTGCAACGCGAGATGAAGCTGGCTGCCGCAGTCACAGCGAAGAGAATCGATGAGGTCACCGGTAACGCACGAAGAGTGCACCCTCACAAGAGGGTGAGCATCTGGTGCAGTAATGTCACCTTTTATGAGCGCCACAACGTGATAGGGTTCAACGCTCGCCTCGTATGCAGCTATCCGAAATTCACCATATTTACCGGTTGGTAGCACGGTATCTGCCACGCGAGTGATGAGGCGTTCTGTTCGACGACGGTAAGCGATAAGATCGGCCACAGTGATGATCG